>CAYPUE010000021.1:0-13488 GCA_964414015.1 uncultured Gammaproteobacteria bacterium | reverse complement strand
AGTAAATCCTGATCCGAACGCACAGGAGTTGGGAAGATTGAAATCAGAAGCGCTTGCGCAATTTATTAAAGTAAATACTGTTCTAATGCTTGGAGCCGGCGCTATTGGTTTCACCGCCATCGCTCTGCAAAGATAAAGAGCTGAAGTTTTTTATTTCAGGTAATTTTCAGGACTAAAAGATTGTTTAATAATCACGTCTATTGACAAACCTTAAAAGAAAGTTGTATATTCAACGCATATGTCACTACCAGAATCTAGAGGAACTGTTATGGACCCCTGTGTGCACGATGAGATCGCAGCTGCGATTAAGCGAGCTCCTGCGGAAGATGCAAGAAAGATATCCTTTCTTACCGAATTATTTACATCTATAGCGCTTTTGCGTAAAGGCCGAATTACCGAAAAAGATGTTTTTGAAGGATTAATGCAAGAAGGCGGCGGCAAGATGTTACATGCAGTTGTAGGAATCACCGAGGGAAAGGGAAGGGGAAAAGAAGAACACACTGCTTTCTTGGAAAGAACGGATGATGGAAAACTACTAATTACTATGCCGCAAAAGCAGTTAGGTGGTATAATAATAGTACAAGTCGCTCTTAATGAAGACGAACAACTGATTGCTGAAGAAGTTAAAGCGCTAGTTTTGCCGAGAAAATACGGTGACTTCCAAGAAAGAAAAGACTACTTTCTCACTGTAGAAGGAGCAAAGCTTTCAAAAAAGAAATTAGGAAAAGAAGTGCTGCGGACCTTTATTGCCCACGCTGTTCCTTCTAGGAGAAACGCCCAAGGGCTTAGGCGCACATCCAGGAGCCGCGTCATGGCCAAACTTCGCGAATAATGCCGCATCTGTACATCCTCCTGAACAAACCTAGTCCCCGAAAAAAACTTCGCAAGAATTGCATGGCGGAAGATGTGAATTATATTTTTCTCGCTGTGGCAATAAATCTTTTAAGCCGCGCCATTGTTTCCAGCACTTGGTCTAGGTTTTCAAATCCAACTAGGCATTTCGCTGATTCAGCTTCGTCAATCTGGGATCTTGTTCTAAGAGGAAATTCACTTGGCCTTGTTAGGAAACCATTCATTCTCTGCGAAAGCTGAAGCTCTTTCTTAAATATTAATGTTGCGGATAATATGTCTTCTTTCCCAAGCAGCGCTTCTCCAAAAGTTATTTTCGCATCGTTAAATCTTGATACCTTAACTCTCGACACCTGCAAGCTAAAATTAATTTTACCCTCTTTTGCTTCATCTATAATCCACTTTTCTTCGGTTATATCAACTCTGCTTATAGTTATTGACGTAAGTCTTGAGGCGGACATTTCTACGTTAATTGTAAGAGGATAACGGCTTTCATCCATAGTGATACCTGACCAGCGAATCAAACCGGTTTTTCCAGATTTTCTTATAAATGGGAATTGTCTGTCCAAATCTTGAAGTTGAGATAAAAATCTTCCAGTCAATAAAGTGTCCGGTTGCCTTAACCGAGCAGATTCAAAAGATAGTGGTTCTGTATTTACTTCTACCATAGATGCTACAAATTGGGTTTATAATTGTGCGGCTTTATTTGAATTCGTTCTGTATAGCGCAAAAATTCTATTCGCAAGATCTTTACTTTGTTTATCTGTAAGAACGCTCTCGCCTAAAGGCCGTACTTTTATATCCGGACGTATTAATTCCGAGGTCGCATACGACACGTGTTCCTCCTTATATTTTGGCGGATAAATAATATCGCGTCTAACAACAACCCTCACCTTATTTCCTTCTTCGGAATGTTTCGTAGAAACAATTTCGCTTAAGAAAGGCTCTGTAATTTCCGAACGTACAGCTTCACGTTCAGATTCTGGAAGTGCTGACCACGCAGTAAGAATATATATATCGGTTTCTTTAGTTCTACTGTGCATTATTAAACCTATTGCCCGATCACATTTTTTATCCACTAAATCAGGCGTACTTACTGAAGAGGGCTCTTGAAATCTTCCCAGTAAAAAAACCATCTTATGTACGAAAGCTTCGAAATCCAAAGGGGTGAAACTCCCTACTTTCTTATTAAGTAAAATTTTGCATTCTCTTACTAATCTTTTCTTAGCTTCTCCTGCTGCCGGCTCAAAACGCATGGCGGATGGCCCCCGCTTAGTCTCTGCTGACGTTGTCATGGATGGATTTAATCACATTATAGGCCAAAAGTCAATGAATGGGTTGAAATGATGTTTGGGATTTGGTACGATTTTAATATATGAAAACCGTATTGAGAAGTACTTTTTTTTACTCTTTTTCTTTATTTCTGCTTACTCAAATTATGCAGGGCGTAAGAGTTTCGGGAGATATTACTTCTTATATCCTCGGCGGGTTTTTACTCTTTATTCTGTTTACGATATTAAGACCAATTCTAAATATCATTTCTTTCCCTTTTAATTTAGTAACTTTGGGCATGTTTTCTTTCCTAATAAACGTAATTATTCTTTATATTCTGACTATTTTCGTTACCAATATCTCGATTACTTCATTTCTTTTTAAGGGAATTTCTTTCGCCGGATTCACTATTCCTAAAGTCTTTATTAATACATTTTTTGCCTACGTCCTTGCCTCATTTTTCCTATCTGCTATAATAGGTTTCTTAACATGGATAACGAAAAGATAGTTTGCCTGGGAGGCGGAATCGGAACTGCCAACCTTTTAAAAGGTCTGAAGAAACATTATAAAAATATTACGGTGGTTGTGGCAATGGCAGATGACGGCGGATCAGCCGGAAGGCTTAGACGATTCTATAGAATTCCACCTCCCGGAGATTTGGTAAGCTGCATTGCGTCCTTGTCAAATGAAGATAAAATAATGAAAGACCTTTTAACTTTCAGATTTCCTGGAGACAGATACGGCGCGGATGCTGATTTACCCGGGCATAAATTCGGAAATCTGATGCTTGTTGGGTTAACTGCCATAATGGGTGATTTCGGCAAAGCTGTAAACGAGATGCAGAAAATTTTTAAAGTAACCGGCAGAATTTTTCCTTCTTCTTCAGAAAGTGTTTCTATTTGGGCGCTTACCTCAACCGGACAAAAAGTAGAAAGAGAAGAAAATATAGATTTAGGCAGATTTACAGGTAAAATAGAAAAACTTTATCTTAAGCCTCAAAATCCAAGCGCGCCAAAAGAAGTGGTTGAGGCAATTTTAGATGCTGATGTTATTATCGGCGGACCTGGCGACTTATATACAACCATTCTTCCTGTACTTTTGGTTCCGGATATTATAAAAGCAATTAATAAATCCCAAGCTAAGAAAATATTTGTAGTGAATGTCGCCAATAAAAGCTTCGAAACTCCGGCATATGAAATAAAAGATTTTGTTGCCGCTATCGTCAAACATTGCCGGTCCAAAGTTTTTGATTATTTTCTGGTAAATACCAATACTAAACCTATAATTCCGCAAAAGTTCTCCCGTCAATATGATTACGTGAAGTCAAATAGCGCAAAAGGGAATTCCGGCATTAAAATCGTTAAGCAAGACTTGGTGGATGAAAAATTTCCCCTCTACCATGATTCCGACAAGCTTGCAAAAGCCCTAACCGAGATTGTATAATAGTATAATGATTTTCATAATTTTAGAAATTATCGTATCCGCACTTCTTGTCGGTGTTATTCTTATTCAGATGCAGGGAAGCGGTTTGTCATCTGCTTTCGGCGGCGGGGAAGGACAGTTTTATCGAAGTAAGCAAAGTATTGAAAAATTGCTTGTGACTGCAACTATTATCTTATCTGTTCTTTTTGCTGTTTTATCAGTAATTCTGCTTATCCCCCGATAACTCAACTATGATTGCTATAAGACGTAGGCTGATACTTTGGCTTTTAAAAGCCTATCTAAAAAGATGGGGCAAAATTATTCTGATATATTTCGGCCTTGGGCTTTTGGTTTTTTTTGTTTTCAGGTCTATCTTCGGATTCATCGTCAGTGAAGTAACACTTTTTAGAAAATCAACAATCGGAATTGTGGGAGCTTACACCATAGACGATTTGCCTCCTTCAATTCTTTATAAAATTTCAAGCGGACTAACTTACGTTGGAGACGACGGGGTGCCGATTCCTTCAATTGCCAAAAGCTGGAAAATTGACAATAATGATAAAACATACACGTTTTATCTAAAAAAGGATCTCGTTTTTAGCGACAATACGCCTCTTACTTCTGACCTTATCAGCTATTCTTTTTCCGATGTTTCCGTTCAAAGACCTGACAGATATACAATTGCATTTACGCTTAAGAATAGCTATTCTCCATTTCTGGTTACGGTTTCAAGACCGATTTTCAAAAGCGGATTTATAGGAGTAGGGAATTACAAAGTAGATAATCTGAAATTAAATGGCAACTTCGTAGAGTCCATTCGCTTGGTGTCGGTAAAAAATCCGAAAGACATAATTTTCTACCAATTTTATCCAACCCAAGATTCGCTAAAGACAGCTTTTGTTCTTTCGGAAATATCTAAGATTAAGGATCTTGAAAATGTGAACTTTAAAAATACAAACTTTTATCTTTTTAAAAACACCAGTGTTACAAAGTCAATAAACTATGGCAAGCTTGTCACTCTATTTTACAATACTAACGACAAAGATCTTTCTTCAAAAACCCTAAGAGAATCTCTTTCGTATTCAATTCCTGATAGTTTTTCTGAAGGGCAAAAAAGCAATGGCCCTTTCTCTCCTTTGTCTTTTGCAAATATTCCAGGCCAAGATCTGTACAAACAGGATTTGGAACACGCAAAAACTTTACTTGGTAAATTTCAGGAATCGGCAACCCAAAGCGCTAAATTAACGATAACACTGTCAACTCTGCCGAAATACAAAAAAACCGCTGAAAACATTTCGTCTATTTGGAAAAACATAGGAATAGAAACAAATATAAAGACTGTTAACGAAGTGCCTTCAAATTTCCAGGTATTTTTGGGAGATTTTAATTTGTCCAAAGACCCTGATCAATATCCCCTTTGGCATTCTAGCCAAATCAGTAATATCACTCATTATAATAATTTAAGAATTGACAAAATCCTTGAAGACGGAAGACAGACAACCGATATAGAGAAACGAAAGGCTATTTATGCGGATTTCCAAAAATACATCTTCTCCGATCCGCCGGCATCCTTCCTCTATTTTCCTTACGTTTACGAAGTTACGAGGAGATAAATCTCTTGGACCGCAATTTTTTATGGTAGGTAATGGCGAAATGGTGGGCTTCATCGCGAATTTCCATCAGAAGTTTTAAAGCTCGTGAATCTTTCAGCAAAACTATTTCTCTGAAACCTGCCTTGCCGGCAGGCAGGTCAGAAGTTACAATCGTCTCTTCCTTTTTGGCAAGTCCGATAACCGGAATTTTAATTTTATTTTCCGAAAGCGCTTTCAATGCTGATGAAACTTGTCCTTTTCCTCCATCGACAACTATCAAATCGGGAGAAGACCATTCCTTGTGTTTAATTCTTCTCCGAAGAACTTCTTCCATCATCGAAAAATCATCGGGTAGGATGTAATTATTTTTGATTCTAAATCTTTTATACATTGACGTTTCTTTTCTTCCGTTTACGAAAACCGCCATTGATCCTACGGCAAATTTTCCTGAAATATTTGAGATGTCAAAACATTCAATCCGCTTGAGATCGGAAACCTTAATTCCATAAGATATAAGAGCGGCTTTGAGGGAAACCGCATGGGATTTTCCTAAATCTTCATTCATGTTCGGATTGATATCTTGATCAAAGCGCAAAGAATACGAATGAATAATTAATTCTATGGCACTAATTTTTTGCTGGATTAAATTGGCTTTTTCAAATTGCTCTTTTTTGCTTAAGATACTTCTTTCTTTTTTCAAAGAATTTATGACTTTTTTTGTTTTGCCGCTAAGAAATAGTATTAGATGCTTTATGTTCTTCTTATATTCTTTTTTAAGCTCCGCTGAATCAAAAACGCCAGGACAAGGACAGAGCCCAAGATGATGATATAGGCAAATTCCTTTTCCGTGATTCGGGACGGATTGAAAGGGAAAAATTTTCCTTATGGTTTTCAAAACCAGTCTCATTGATTTAGCTTGAGGATACGGCCCGAAATATAAGGAATTTTTATCATCAGTTTTTCTGGCGATTAAAACTTTAGGATATTTATCTTTGATGGTAATTCTTATCGAAGGATATGCTTTGCCATCTGCCAATTTCACATTAAATTTCGGTTTGTATTTTTTTATACAATCTGCTTCAAGAAGAAACGCTTCTATTTCAGACGCGGTTCTAATTGTTTTTATTCTATCCGCTTGATAAACAAGAAGTTTAGTTTTTTCCAGAAGTTGGACAACATTTGTGAAATAGTTACTGACTCTTTTTTTTAAATTTTTCGCCTTTCCCACATACAGAACATCACCTTTTCTGTTCAGGAAAAGATATACGCCTGGACCTGATGATAATAATAAGCGCGATTGTTGCGATAATAACAATTAAAATCCCTCCTCCAATACTCCATTTGTTAATGATAAATGGAGAAATTTTTATTTTCTGGGAAATTGATTTTCCGCCGATGGTTATTGTAGCCACATCTGCTCTATTTGTCAAAAATGGAGTTTTGTTAAAACTAACCGGAACCGTTAGGAAACCAAAAGGCGGAATTCTGGATAGAGTGATTTTCTGGTATTGGGGTTCCAAAAACTTTGTCTGAATTATGAGATCCTGCTGGTCAATCAGGCTTCCGCCAATATTTGCAACTATTATTTCTCCTTTTATTGCTACTCCTGACATATAAATTTCGGAAAAATTCTTAGATAAACCTAGGATAGGAGCAATATCGCCAAAATCATCGCCAAGACTGACATCCACGTCCTGAACTTTTTCCTCTCCTTTAAATTTATATCCTCCCGCAGGCACAGGATAATTGCTGTTTTCTCCCTTAATCACGAAAGCGAAGTGATCGAAATCAAGCGTATTAAAATAATCAACGCCTTTTGTGGTATTACCCCAAGTCGGATCAACCATTATCCAAGTGCCTTTTACGAAATCATAATATTCCGGCCAGGCATGTAAAATGTCTTTAACCAAAGACAACGGCCTTTCCGCAGGATTCTTCGTGTAGGCAAATCCGTCTACTTCTCTTGCCGGAATTCCCGCGGCTCTGGCCAAGGCGACGAAAAGATCTGTAAACTCCAGGCAAACTGCCGAAGATGGATCCTGAAGTAAGCCCGCAGCTCCGACTCTTTCTTTGCTTGCGGTTACTCTGGAAAAATCATAATTTAAAGTCTTTGTTACGTATTCGTAAATTGCCTCCGGGGTCTTTAAAGTGTTGGCCAATTTTTTTATTGCCTCGTTGGAAACCTGCCAATAGGGCTGGCTTTTCAAATAATCGTTAATTTTATCCTGCGGCAGAAATTCCTTTTTGGGAGAAAGCAATATTCTGGCTCTTCCCGCAACGACAATCTCCAATTTCTTCGAAGGAGGCAAATAATATTTGGCAAGCCAATTCCCGTCTTTATCTTCCGTCACATTTATGGGTTTTACGCTGATACTGTCAATCAAAACATCTTGATAATTAGTTGAAGGCGGAAGAGCTATTTCCGTTTGGATAGGAAAAAGATTGGGATTGCTAAGATGATAGGTTAAATTAAACTTGTAAATTTGTTCGTCTCCAAAAGCAATTGATATGCCTGAACTGCCAAGCTGGTCTTTCGTAAAATCCAAATTACCATTGGTGATGGGTATTGCGGGTTTGATATAGGTCGGGCTGCCCAAAGAACTCGGAACATTAACATGAACATTGAAATTCTGAAAGTCACTTTGTTTTGCCAGACCAGGAATATCTATTTCCCATATTTTACCTATCTTTTGGGCGATTTCCGGTGTATCAAAAGATAAATTAAAGTTTAATTTACTTCCAAGACCAACAACTTTTTTATTAAATGTTACTTCTATATTCTGGCCGGTTGCTCCGCTTTTGAGATTTGGCACGATTGATCCGTCCGGATCGTAAGCGTTAACATTGCTGATATTCTTAAACCCGATCTGGATGCTGTAGGATGAAGCATAATATTGAGCAGTCTTATTGGTAAGCGTCACGGAAAAATCCACACGAGTAATTGCATTTGTAGAAACCGTATAGGTTACTTTATAATCCGTATCGAAATTCGAAGCAGCCAAAGTTTTGGGAGTAAACAAAATTAAGAAAGAAAAAATCGCTAACAAAAAATATAAAAAACGCTTCATAAAATCTTTTTTAAAAACTGGCCGGTGTAGGAATTGGGAACTCGTGAAATATCCAAAGGCGTACCCTTGGCAATTATGCTTCCGCCTTTTTCTCCTCCGTCAGGCCCTAAGTCTATTATATAATCCGCATTCTTAATTATATCCAAATTATGCTCTATAACAATTACCGTATTGCCCGCATCAACCAGTTTTCGCAAAACCAAAAGCAGTCTTTCCAAATCTGCGAAATGAAGTCCGGTGGTCGGCTCATCCAGCAAATACAAAGCGTCTCTTCCTCTTTTGGACAGTTCCGTTGCAAGCTTGACTCTTTGGGCTTCTCCCCCTGAAAGAGTCGGAGCGGGCTGGCCAAGTTTAATATAAGAAAGTCCGACATCAAAAAGCGTTTGCAGTTTATGCGAAAGCCCCGGAACGAAAGAGAAGAAAGCCAAAGCCTGGCTAACGCTCATTTCCAAAACATCCGCAATATTCTTGCCGTTAAATTCCACCTCAAGCGCCTCATTATTATATTGCAGGCCGTTACAAACTTCACAAGTGACATAAACATCAGGCAGAAACTGCATTTCTATTTTGATTTGCCCTTCACCTTCGCAAGCCTCGCATCTTCCGCCTTTGACATTGAAAGAAAATCTGCCCGGACCATACCCCTTAAGCTTGGCGTCTTTGGTTTTGGCGAAAAGATCACGGATATAGGAAAAACAACCGGTATAAGTTGCCGGATTGCTTCTCGGAGTTCTGCCGATAGGGGATTGGTCGATGAAAAAAACATGTCTGATATTTTCTGCCCCTGATAATTCTTTGAAGGCTTCGGGTTTTTCTTTATGGTACGGATTAAACCTAAGCATCAAGGCTTGATACAGCGTATCTGCTATCAAAGTTGATTTTCCGCTTCCCGAAACTCCGGTTACCACTATTAGTTTATTCAAGGGAAAGGAAACTGTAAGATTTTTCAGATTGTGTCCGCTTGCTCCGATAATTTTAATCTCTCTTTTTGGCGCCTGCAAATTTTCTTGAGGCCTTACAAATTCAATCTTTTTTCTGCCGGATAAATATTGGCCGGTTAAAGAATTCTGGTCATTTTTTATTTCCTTTATCGTTCCTTTGGCGACAATTTTTCCTCCCTCGTTTCCTGCGCCTGGCCCGAAATCTACTATAAAATCTGCCTCTTCCATCGTTTCTCTATCATGCTCTACCACCAAAACCGTGTTTCCCAAATCCCTTAATTTTTTTAACGTTTCTATTAATTTTTTATTATCTTTCTGATGAAGACCGATGGATGGCTCGTCCAAAACATACAAAACTCCAGTTAATCCGCTTCCAATTTGCGATGCCAGACGGATTCTTTGCGCTTCTCCTCCGGCCAAAGTCTGCGCACCTCTGGAAAGAGTCAAATAATCAAGCCCTACGTTAATTAAAAATGAAAGTCTCTCTTTAATCTCTTTTATAATTATTTTTCCTATTTCTTTTTCCCTAACGGACAAAACATTTTGTAAATTCGCAACAAATGTAAATGCATCGCTTATCGGCATATCGGTTAAGTTAATAATTGATTTCCCATCAACACTTACTGCCAAAGACTCTTTCCTTAATCTTGATCCAAGACAGCTGGCGCATACCTCGTAGCGCATAAATTTTTCAATTCTTGTCTTTAGAAAAACTGAATCAGTTGATTGGTATTTTTGCTTCAAATCCCACAACAGCCCTCTGAATGGTTCCCTAATTTCCGTCAGACGACCCCACCTATTTTCCCCCTCAACTATATATTCTTTTTCTTCCGTTCCTTTAAGAATTAGCTCTATTTCCTCTTCTTTCATTTCCGAAAGTCTTTCATTCAGCGATATCTTATTTTCTTTGCAAAACTGCCTGAAGGTTCTGGCAAACCAGGTATCGTTCTCAAAAAGATTGGCAAACGGCATTATGCCTCCCTCCGCTATCGAAAGATTTTTATTAAAAACCATATCCTTGTCAACCGCCAAAATAGTTCCCAGTCCGTTGCAGGTTGGACAGGCGCCGTGAGGAGTATTGAAGGAAAATATCCGCGGTTCAATTTCCGGCATTGAGATGTTGCATATCGGACAGGCAAATTTTTCCGAAAAAAGTTCATCTTTCATTTCTTTTGGCTTTTCCGGCATAGAGAAACCTTTATCTTTAATCAGAGACACTATTAATTCTCCGTTGCCGAATTTCAAACCCTGCTCCACGTCTTCCGCAATTCTGGCTCTTTCGGTTTGAAAAGTCAGAATAACCTCATCAATTACTACCTCTATGGTATGTTTATTGGTCTTAATCAGAACCAACTCTTCGTTCAGCGAAAAAATCTGCCCGCCAACTCTTACTTTCTTGTATCCTCTTTTTTTCAAATCCGAAAAAAGTTCGTTATATTCTCCTTTTCTGTCTTTAACAATAGGGGAGAGAATTAAAAGTTTTATTTTAGCCGATTTTATACCCATCGGGCTATCTTTTAATAAGTCAAAGATTAAATCCGTAATTTGTTCTTTGGAAAGATGAGATATTTCCCTGCCGCACTTTGGACAATGCGGATGCCCCACTCGGGCATACAAAAGCCTTAAATAATCATATATTTCCGTAACTGTTCCAACTGTACTTCTTGGATTGTGCGATGTGGATTTCTGGTCAATCGAAATTGCCGGAGAAAGTCCTTCTATCGAATCTATATCCGGTTTTTTCATTACCCCCAAAAACTGTCTGGCATAAGACGAAAGGCTTTCCACATAACGTCTCTGCCCTTCGGCGTAAATTGTGTCGAAAGCCAAAGAAGATTTCCCGCTTCCGGATAAACCGGTAAAAACAATCAGCTTATTTTTGGAAATCTCCAGATCAATATTCTTAAGATTGTGTTCTCTGGCACCTTTTATTCTAATTACATCCATAAAATTTTAAGAAAGTTAAACATACCATTATACTCAAAAACCAGAGGGTTGAGCAATAGCCTATGTAGGTAGTATAATCTCTAAAGATAAATGGAAGACACTAAATTACTTAAAAAAGCTCGGAATTATCTCAAATACAATCAGATTAAAATTCCCCAAAGAGAAGATTTGGCTTTTCTGGTTGATCCGTTGGTTATAGAAAAATTAATCAAAATTGCCAAAATTGGACCACGAGATAGAGTTCTGGAAATTGGTCCTGGACTTGGCTTTATCACCAAAGCCCTGGCGAAAAAAGCCAAATATGTTTTGGGAGTAGAAATAAACCGGACATTCAAAATATATCTTAGCAATCTTGATAATAATGTTGATATTTTTTTCGAAGACATCAGAAAACTTCTTCAGGACGAAGTATTTTTGAAAAGAACGAAAGTTCCCGCCAAAGTCGTCGCCAATATTCCCTATAACCAAGCCCAGGATATTCTTCTTACTTTTGCCAAGTCCAAATGGTACAAAGGGGATTTGGTTTGGATTGCGCCGACATCTTTTGCAGACAAAATAAATGCGGAGCCTACCTTAAGCAAGTATTTTCAAGCAACTGTTATTGAGAAAATCCCAAGTTCTGCTTTTTACCCAGAGCCAAACACCGCCTCCGCCATAATCTACTTCAAGCGCATTCCGAGCTAACAAAGCTATTCTCAAAATCTTCTTCGTGGTATAATTAAGTTATAATGCTACTTATAATAAATAAGAGGGCAGCTAAACAACAAGTGGAGAAAATGGCTGAAGATTTCGAGGGCTATATAGGGAGGAATAGATTTGGAAACAAAAGAAATAGATTATAATTCAATAATAAATTTGCGTCCAGCACAGGACAATCCATCAAGAGACATAATGTCCTCCAAGATAAGAGAAGAATTTAATAAAATAGTCAAGGATTTAATCTTATGAGCAACAAAGCAAAAATATTAGATATTGCCATGAATCTAAATAGAGTGGGAGATTTGGCTGTTGATGATTACGAGAAAAAGAAAAAAAGAATAGATATTTTTTTGGAAGAAACAAAGAAATATATTGATTCAATTGATAAGTCTTCCCTCTCCAATTCTTTTAAGAAAACCTTCTATAGATTTCTGGAAGAGTATTCGCTTTTGGAAAAAGAAAATATAAAAACCCAGGAAGAAAAACTTAAGTGGGCAGAAGAAATGATGACATGGGGAAACATTCTTACCCACAGAGTAAAAATTATTTAAAATTAAATATCTATAAATTAAACCCTTGGGATGTAGTCTACGCTCCAAGCCATTCCTGACCTCCAGAGCCAGTCTTTGGGAACTTCAAAGAATTCCCTTTCAGTGAGCCGCCCGAGAATCGAACTCGGAACCTATTCCTTAAGAGGGAATTGCTCTACCAGTTGAGCTAGCGGCCCGGTGCTTAAAACTATCCATTAGTATACTACAATAGTCTATAAATTCAAATAAAATAGTTGTTTTTTTAAGCGAATTTTCAGCCAAGTCCTCATATGCTATTCCCAAGCTTTGAGATTTAAACCAAATTAACCTATAATGAAAATTAGGAAATTTATTAAATTAGCGTTTCTCGGTGCAGGCATACATGCGCTTGCGCTGAAGCCGCGAAGTGAGCGGCTGAAGCGCCCTTAGCTCAATGGATAGAGCGGATGGCTTCGGACCATCAGGTTGCGGGTTCAAGTCCTGCAGGGCGCGCATTTCTTTACTCTATTCATGAAAAAACTTTTTCAAATAGTAAGATTTCTTTTGGGCTGGCCTATTTCGTTAATCGCTTTATTTTTCATAAGTAAGCTGTTTTTATCCCAATCCAAAAGTATCATCCAAGATATAAAAGATTTAAATCTTCTGCTTCTTTCTTTAGGACTACTATGTTTTATTGTTTTTTATTTTGTCCGGGCTTTTGTCTGGAAAGCCATACTCAAAGCTCAAGGCCATGATATACCCTTAAAAGAAGTTTCTATTCTCTGGGCAATTTCCGAAATCAAACGTTTCGCGCCCGGAAAAGTCTGGGGATTTTTAGGACGCATAACTGCTTTTTCCCAAAAAGGAATTAGCGCCAAAACCGTAACCAAATCTATGTTTATAGAAACAGAATTTGTTCTTTTGGGATCAGTCTTTGTTTCCCTCCTGTCTTTACCTTTCGTTCTCAACAATCTAATTGATATAAGTTTTCCTTTGGAAATTTTTGCGCCCCAAATAATAGGATTATTAACTTTTATTTTTATATCGGTTTTCATTTTTTCTAATTTTTTCTCCAAACGAATTCTTGGACAAGGTTTTTATTTGGCTGAAAAATTTCTCCCGACATTTTCGCCATTGGCAAATTTAGAAATTTCTATCACTTCGTCGTTGTATATGGCGATTTTCGGCC
>CAYPUE010000020.1:0-13563 GCA_964414015.1 uncultured Gammaproteobacteria bacterium | reverse complement strand
TAGCTAATTAATTTTAATAAATGAAGGCAAAAATTGCCCTAATTGCTTTTTTATTATTTTTCTTTTCCCCTTTTCTTGTTAAATCTGTTTTTGCTACAGTGCCTACGATTACAGCTTATCCGTCGGGAACATTAAGCTTGGATACTTCTTTTACCGTTACGGCAACAATGAGCGGGTTATCAAAAAATGCCATATATAGACTTCGTGTTGCTATATCTCAATCTGGAACCAGTAATTATTTTGGCTCTACGTATGATGGGGCGACTTGGCATATGGGATCATTGGCAGACGGAAATTATATAAGCGTTACTACCGATGGGAATGGTGCTTGGGGAGGAGATATTCAAGGAAAAATAGATTCAGATGATCCAAACTTTACAACCGGAAGCGGCACGTATGATTTAAAGATTGGTAGATATACACAAACAGGGAGTACTGCAACATGGTCGGATCCAAATAGTATTTCAATAATTGTTCCCCCAACCCTGACGCCTACAAATACCCCTACTCCCATACCAACTTCTGCTCCTGCGCCAACTTCGACGCCTGTTCCGACAAATACGCCAACTCCAAAGCCAACGCCAACTTCAACTCCCACTCCATCTCCAACTTTTACCCCTTCTCCTACGACAACTGTTAGTTCAGTTTTGGGAGAAAGTATAGAAAATACAACTGCTAGCGGTTTTTTAGCAAGTACGCAAGAACCGACAAAAGAACTAGGAAAGAAGACAGAAGTTTTGGGTGAGCAGACTAGCAATATCTCTAAAATCTTTATTGGCATTGGCGTTATTTTTTTTATTGCTTGTGCTATACTATTTTTTCGGTTTTATATTAATAATAAGAAACAACAAGAGCCTTGAAGTACTCTAATAATACGTATCATTAGAGTGAATAATATGAAAAATAAAAAAGACGTTTTTATTACTAACAGTTTTGAAGAAACGCAAGAGCTAGCTAGGAAATTTGCTAAAGAATTAAAAAGTGGAGATCTCGTAGCTCTTTACGGCGATCTTGGGGGCGGAAAAACCACATTTACTCAAGGCTTAGCAAAAGGATTGGGTATTAAAAGGAGAATTATTTCTCCGACATTTATAATCGTTCGTTGCTACGAACTTCAAAATCAAAAATCAAAAATCAAAAATCAAAATTACCTGCTTCGCAGCGAGGTGAGCAATGTAAAATTTAAAAGTTTGGAACGGTTTTACCATATAGATTTGTATAGAATAGAAAGCGAAAGAGACCTTGAGGGATTGGGGATTGAGAAGGTCGTTAATGATCCAAAAAATATTGTTGCTATTGAATGGGCGGAAAAACTTGGGAAGATACTTCCTAAAAAAAGATGGGATATAAAATTTGAATATCTAGATGAGAATAAAAGGAAAATAACTATAATTAATTATGAACAATGATATTCAAAAAGCCATTCAGGTTTTGAAAGATGGCGGAATAGTAATCTTTCCAACGGATACGGCTTTTGGTATAGGATGTAGGATCGATAACGAAAAAGCAATAGAGCGTTTATTCAATATTCGGAAAAGGCCCAAGAATCAACCTGTTCCAGTTTTGGTAGATAGCATAGCAATGGCGCAAAAACACCTTTTGCCTATTCCGAAAAAAGTTTCAGACAATTTAATGAAAAAACATTGGCCTGGAGCATTGACAATTATTCTGCAAAGCAGAATAGATAAAGTATCGAGTCTTGTTCGGGGCGGGGGAAACAATTTAGGAGTAAGAGTGCCAAATAGTGAGATCACGCTTTCTTTAATAAAGGGCGTTGGCGTACCGATTTTAGGCCCCTCTGCTAATTTCCATGGAGAAAAAACACCGTATAAATTTGAAGATTTAGACCCAAAACTAGTTAGTCTTGTTGATTATGTAGTTCCGAGTAAGGTTCGGCTTGGTGGGAAACCTTCGACTGTAATTGATTGTTCGATAAAACCATGGAGGATTCTAAGAGAAGGAGCAATAGAAATCTCAAAAATCAAAAATCAAAAATCAAAAATCAACGAAACGATTCTATGGATAGATACTTCAAGCAACGAGGAAATTATTGTTGGGTTAAGATTTAATCAACAGGAGCATATAGCAAATCAGAAGATCGTCTCTAATCAAACACATCTTATTCTGTCTGCAATAGATAGTCTTTTGAAAGAAAACAAAGCCTCTTTAAAAGATTTAAATTCAATAGAGGTGCAAACGGGAAAGGGATCATTGACAGGGATTAGGGTGGGAATGGCGATAGCCAATGTTTTTTCATTCCTTTTAAAAATTCCGGTTTTCGGAAAAATGAATTAATTTGTCGATGATTATATTGGGTGCTATACTAAAAGCATGCATAGTATTCTTTCGTATTTTTTACCTCACGAAGATAATAATTATCGAGCCAAACTTCTGCATCATAAAAGCCTTTTATTCGTTTTAATTATTATTTTTTGCGCCAGCTTTTTCATTTCTGGATTAAGATTTAATTTCCCGTCTGTTTTGGGTGTATCCGCAGACATTTCTTCTCAAAAACTTTTGCTTCTTGTTAATCAGAAAAGAGAAGCAAATGGATTACCACCTTTAATTCTAAATGAAAAACTTTCTTTGGCAGCAGTAAATAAAGCCAAAGATATGTTTAGAAAAAACTATTGGGCGCATGACTCTCCCGATGGGGAAACACCTTGGATTTTTATGAAAACTGCTGGATATAATTATGTATATGCCGGGGAGAATCTGGCTCGCGGATTTGACAATACGGATAGCATTGTTAATGCGTGGATGGCAAGCGCTCAACATAAAGCAAACTTGCTTTCCTCAAATTATAGAGATGTTGGATTTGCGATAGAGGCAGGAAAGCTTGCTGGCGAAGATACAATTTTGGTAGTTCAAGAGCTAGGGGGGCAGAGTCTGGAGCAATTTGCCTATAATCCTCCTAAAAACTCCGTTAAAGCTGTTCCTACGATTTCTGATAATAACTATGCAGTCAAAAGCAGTTTCATAAGTCCTTTGTCTCTGTCTTCTTTTGTTGACAAGACGATACTATATATATTTATTGCGGTTTTGATTTTAGACATGGTCGCCGTAGAAAGAAAAAGAATTATTCGTTTCGTCGGACACAACACGGATCATATTTTATTTTTCGCAATGTTAATTATTCTTATTGGTATACTTGCGAAGGGGGTAATTATCTGATGTATAAAAAACTTCATAGCCATATCGGTTACAGCATTTCCTTATTTTTAATATTGGCATTTGGTCTAATTCTTGTTTCCTTGTCTTCCCCAAATAGATCGCTTCAGATGATAGAAATTACTATAGTAACTATTTTTTATATATTCTGGGGAGTATTGCACCATTTGGTAAATCATGACTTAAATATAAAAATTGTGATAGAATATATCTTGGTTGGTTGCATTGGATTATTAATGGTTTTCTTTATCTTAAAGGGAGGTTTCGGATTATAATTTAACTATGAAAGGTGTAATTTTGGCAGGAGGATTAGCAACGCGCTTAAGGCCTCTGACGTGGGTTACCAACAAGCATCTATTGCCTATTTATAATAAGCCAATGGTTTATTATCCTTTGGAAGCAATGGAAAAAGCAGGAATAAAGGAAGTTCTATTAACAAGCTCTCCCGACCATGCCGGACATTTCGCAAACTTGCTTGGAGCAGGAGAAGAATTCGGCATGAAGTTATATTATGCTGTTCAGAAAAATCCTAAAGGGGGAATTGCAGACGCAATTAGTTTAGCTAAAGAATTCGTAAAAGGAGAAAAGATTTTAGTCATTCTTGGAGATAATATTTTTAATTTCAATTTGCATGCTGCCGTTGAGGATTTTGAAAAAAAAGAAAAAGGGGCGATGATTTTTGGCGTCAGAATGGATACACAGTCTAGACAATATGGGGTTATTGAGCTTGATAATAAAGGAAAGGTAATTTCAATTGAAGAAAAGCCGGAGCACCCGAAATCAGATATAGCTCAAACAGGAATATATATGTATGATAACCGTGTGTTTGGTTTTGTGGAAAATCTTACTCCATCGGCAAGAAATGAGTTGGAAGTAACAGATCTTAATAATTTTTACCTCAAAGACGGAACAATGACATGCAGAATTATTGATTGGTGGATAGATGCGGGAACGTCTTACGACGAACTACTTAAGGCAAATAATTTAGTTGCCCAAAAAGTAAAAAACGGGGAACTATAGAACTAATCCTCCATTGAAAATTTACTTATAAATATGAAAAATACGAGGTCTCAAAAGACAATTTTAAAAACAGATCTTTTTAGCGTTAAGGAAATAAAATTTTTATCAGCAAAGGGAAAAAAGAAAATTCATCATATTGCTAAGCGTAATCCTACAGTTTCCGTTTTTCCCTTAACTGACACATATGACATATATTTAGTTTCTCAATATAGGGACACTTTAGGCAAAATTGCATTAGAGGCTGTAGCTGGGTTTATGGATAAGGATGAAACTAGTCTTGCTGCTGCCAAGAGAGAACTTAAAGAGGAAGCTGGGATATCGGCAGCGCAATGGGAAGAGCTGGCAAGAATTGAAATGGCTTCAAGCGTTTTTAAAGGGATAAATCATCTTTTTCTGGCAAAAGGATTGGAGAAAACTTTGCAAAATCTTCAAGATGATGAGGATATAAAAGTTGTTAGAATATCTCTTAATGACGCAGTTGATAAAGTTATGTCCGGAGAAATTAATGTTTCATCTAGCGTAATAGGAATTTTATTATTAGATAAACTAAGAAAAGAGAAAAAATTATAAAAATATGAAAATTCTGGTAACCGGAGGAGCAGGATTTATAGGATCAAATTTTATTTTATACTGGATGAAAAATTATCCTAGCGATAAGATTATAAATCTTGATAAGCTAACTTACGCTGGTAATTTAGAAAATCTTAAAAATGTTGAAAGTAATTCCAATTATTCTTTTGTACATGGAGATATTTGCAATCTAGATACTGTCAGTAAGGCAATGGATGGCGTAGATATTGTAGTGCATTTTGCAGCAGAAAGCCATGTAGACAGATCAATATTAAAACCAGCTGATTTTGTAATTACTAACGTTGTCGGTACACAAGTGCTTTTGGACGCAGCTGTAAAAAATAAAATAAAAAGATTTCATCATATATCTACGGATGAGGTGTATGGAAGCCTAGAATTAAATGATAAGAGTAAATTTAATGAACGAACAAATTATGACCCCAGAAGTCCTTATTCTGCCAGTAAAGCCGGATCAGATCATTTAGTAAGAGCTTATTTTGAGACACATAATTTACCTATTACTATAACCAATTGTTCCAATAATTTCGGACCATATCAATTTCCCGAAAAAATGATACCTCTTGCAATCACTAATATTTTAGAAGGAAAGAAAATACCCGTATATGGAGATGGCCTTTATGTAAGAGACTGGCTTTACGTAAAAGATCATTGTAGAGCAATTGATGCTGTTTTGAAAAAAGGTAAAATTGGAGAAACTTATTGCGTTGGAGGCTCTACGGAAGAGATTAATAATTTAACAGTAGCAAAAAAAATACTTAGTTTTCTGAAGAAAGACGATAGTTTTATAGAATTTGTTAAAGACAGACCCGGACACGACAGAAAGTATGCGGTCGATTGGAGTAAGATCAAAAATGAGCTAGGTTGGCAGCCTCTTCATAATTTCGATGAATGGCTTGAAAAAACAATCCTTTGGTATAAAGATAACGAAGAATGGTGGAAAATGGTTAAAACAGGCGAATATAAAAAATATTATAAAGAACAATATGGAGAAATATGACGATATTAGGAACAGGCTTGACTGGACTTATTGGATCAAGAATTATAGAGCTTCTTAGCAGTGTTTACAAATTTGAATTTTCCGATACAGACATTACAGATGAAGATTCTATCAGCGAAAGAATAGAAAATTCAAACGCTCCGATTGTACTTCATTTGGCTGCAAAAACAGATGTAGACGGGTGTGAAAAAGACAAAATTTTAGGAATAAATGGCGATGCCTGGAAAATAAATGTTGTGGGAACAAGAAATGTTGCTGAAGCCTGCAAAAAAAGCAATAAAAAATTAATTTATATTTCAACGGATTTTGTTTTTGACGGGGAGAAAGAATCGGAATATTCAGAGGAAGATAAACCCAATCCAATTAATTGGTATGCAACAACGAAATACGAGGGGGAAAAAATCGTACAGAACTCAAATCTAAATTGGATTATAGCAAGACTGGCGTATCCTTATAGAGCGAATTTTCAAAGGAAAGATTTTGTTAGAAATTTAATCCGTTTTTTCAAAAACAAGGAGCCTCTAAGTATGGTAACTGATCATATTATGACTCCAACTTTTATTGATGATGTCGCTTTTGCTTTGGATAAATTATTGAAGAATAATTCTAAAGGAATTTTTCATATAGTCGGAAGTAGCTTCCTTAGTCCTTATGATGCAGCGATAAAAATTGCAGAGGTTTTTGCTTTTGACAAAACACTCGTAAGAACTACAACAAGAAAAGATTTCTTTAAGGATCGTGCTCCAAGGCCCTTTCGTCTGGCTATTAAAAATGATAAAATACAGAAATTGGGCATCAAGATGAAAACATTTGAAGAAGGACTAAATAAAATAAAAGATCAAATATCAAATCTAAAATAGAGTTTTTGATTTTTAAGATTTAATTTTCTATATGACGATAACTTTCATAGGCCATGGTTATGTAGGTTTAGTAACGGCTTCAGTTTTCGCAGATTTAGGAAATACGGTATGGGTGATAGGCCATACTAAAGAAAAGATAGAGAATCTGAAAAAAGGAATACTTCCTATTTATGAACCAGGATTGGAAGAAATAGTCAAACGTAATATTAAAGCTAAACGTTTATTATTTACTCTTGACTACAAAAAACCAATAGGCGAATCAAGCGTAGTATTTATCGCTGTTGGAACCCCTTCAGCTCTTAATGGGGAAGCAGATTTATCAACTGTCTTTGAGGTAGCAAAAAAAATAGGGGAAAATCTTACGCATTATACGGTAGTTATAACAAAAAGTACTGTTCCTGTAGGAACAAATAAAAAAGTAAAAGATATAATCAGCAAGGTTAAGTCTAAAAAAGTTCAGTTTGATATAGCTTCATCTCCGGAGTTTCTTCGTGAAGGACAGGCAATTTCCGATACCCTTCATCCGGATAGAATTATTATAGGAACAGAATCTAAGAAAGCACAGGATTTATTAATTGAACTGCATAGACCGATTGACGGAAATATAGTTTCGACAAATATTGAAACTGCCGAAATGATCAAATATGCCTCCAACGCTTTTCTAGCAACAAAAATCTCTTTTGCTAATGCGATTGCTTTTCTTTCGGAAGCAACCGGCGCAAATGGTCCGGATGTTCTGAAAGCCGTAGGATTAGATAAAAGAGTTGGACAGGCGTTTCTTGATTGCGGAGCAGGATTTGGCGGCAGTTGCTTCCCTAAAGATGTAAAAGCTTTGATAGCAATAGCCAGAGAAAATGGATATGAATTCACGCTTCTTAAGGAGGTAGAGAGTATCAATGAAGAAGCTCGTATTAGACTGGTTGAGAAAGCAAAAAGACTTTTAGGAAATAAGGTGGAAAACAAAACAATTGGGGTGTTAGGGCTAGCGTTTAAACCCGATACGGATGATATGAGATATGCGCCTTCAATCACCATTATTAATAAGCTTCAAAATATGGGGGCAAAAATAAAAGCTTACGATCCGATTGCGATTAACAATGCGAAAAGGCTTCTTAAAAATGTAGAGTTTGCCCAAAATGCTTATGTTGCAGCTAAAGATTCCGATCTTTTAATTTTAGTTACAGAGTGGAATGAATTTAGGCAACTGGATTTAAAGAAAATAAAAAATATTATGAAAACCCCAATTCTATTAGACGGAAGAAATATTTACGATCCAACTGAAATGAGACAAATGGGTTTTATATATGTTGGTGTTGGAAGATGACCCATTCTTCGTCAGGGTCATACTGAGCTTGTCGCACATTCGGCAATGCTCAGTGCGATACTGAGTTTACCGAACGTATCGAACGTATGAAGAAAGTTTTTGTAACAGGAGTTACCGGTTTTGCCGGAAGTTTTTTAGCCGAGCATCTACTGTCATTGGGCAATTTCGCTATTAAAGGTACATATTTAACCGAGGAAAGCCTAAGTTTAATATCCAGCATAAAAGAAAAGATTGAACTTATAAAACTTAATCTGCTTGATGATGCAAAAGTTAACTTTTTAATAGGTGAGTATAAGCCGGACATAGTATTTCATTTAGCTGCATTAGCTTCACCTGCTGACAGTTTTCAAAATCCCGTGGCAACTATAACCAATAATGTAACAACCCAAATTAATCTTTTAGAAGCAATTCAAAAAAACAAACTTTTAAATACAAAAATACTCGTTGTATCATCGGCAGATGTCTACGGCATCGTTGATAAAAAAGATTTGCCAATAGATGAAGAAACTAAATTTAGGCCGACAAACACATATTCTGTTTCCAAAATAACTCAAGATTTTTTAGGTTTTCAATATTTCCTATCATATGGGCTTAAAATAATTAGAGTTAGGCCATTCAATCACATAGGGCCAAGACAATCTCCTAAATTTGTAGTTGCGTCGTTTGCTAAACAAATTGCAGAGATAGAGGCTGGTAAAACGAAACCTTCTATTTTTGTAGGAAACCTTTCGGCGAAAAGGGATTTTACCGATGTTAGAGATATGGTTAAAGCGTATGTTCTTGCTATAGAAAAAGGTGCGATTGGAGATGTATACAATATAGGAAGCGGATCATCGTACAGAATATCTGAAGTTTTAGATAAGCTTTTATCTCTATCAAAACAACAAATAGAGATAAAAATTGACAAATCACGTTTTCGTCCATCCGATGAGCAAGAATTGATATGCGATAAAAAAAAGTTTACAGATATGACCAGATGGGAACCTAAAATTCCATTAGAGACTACCTTAAAAGATACTCTGGACTATTGGAGGCAGATAATTTAGAATATTATTTATATGAAAAAAGCACTAATTACAGGTATTACAGGACAGGACGCTTCCTATCTGGCAGAATTTTTGCTCAAGAAAGGATATCAGGTCTTTGGTACAACAAGAAGGTCAAGTACTGTAAATAACGAAAGAATAGTACACATTCAAGATCAAATTACTATTTTGCAAGGCGATCTTCTGGATCAAAGTTCCCTAGCGTCTGCTCTTATAGAGGCGGAGCCTGATGAAGTTTACAATTTGGCAGCTCAATCGTTTGTCAAAACTTCTTGGAACCAACCGGTTTTAACAGGAGAATTTACCGCTTTAGGAGTTACTCGTCTTTTGGAAGCAATTAGAGTTGTAAATCCCAAAATCAGATTTTATCAGGCTTCCTCATCGGAAATGTTTGGTAAAGTAACGGAAAGTCCGCAGAAAGAAACAACAAGATTTCATCCAAGAAGCCCCTACGGAGTGGCAAAAGTTTACGGACATTATATAACTGTGAATTATAGGGAAAGTTTTGGTATATTTGCCTGTTCGGGAATTCTATTCAATCATGAATCACCCCGCAGAGGGCTTGAGTTTGTTACGCGTAAGATAAGTAATGCTGTAGCCAGAATAAGCCTTCGTAAACAAGGCAAATTGGAGCTTGGAAATTTAGAGCCCAAAAGAGATTGGGGATTTGCAGGAGATTATGTTGAGGCAATGTGGCTTATGCTGCAGCAAGAAAAGCCCGATGATTATGTTATAGCCACAGGAGAAAACCATAGCGTTAAAGAATTTGTAGAATTGGCATTTAAAGCAGCAAGTATAGATGATTGGAGAAGATATACGGTTTGGGATAAGAAGGAACATATGCGTCCGGCAGAAGTTGATTATCTAATTGGGGACTACAGTAAGGCAAAAAGAGTGTTAGGTTGGACACCAAAAACCAGTTTTAAAACTCTCGTTGAGATGATGGTTAAAGCAGATTTAGAAAGAGAAAAATAGAGAAGCAATATATGCAAACAGTTTTGGTTGCCGGAGGCGCAGGCTTTATTGGATCTCATCTATGCAAAAAACTCCTTAACGATGGATACCAAGTTATAGCAATAGACAATTTAATAACAGGAGACAGGGAGAACATAGACATCCTTTTGGACAATAAACATTTTAGTTTTATACAACATGATATTTTTAAAGATATAAATACTAATTTGGGGTTACCCCACATAGATTTTATTTTTCATCTTGCATCCCCGGCATCGCCTAACAAAAAAAGTCCAAGAAGCTACATAAATTATCCAATAGAAACTCTGCTTGTCAATTCGGTGGGAACATATCATTTATTGGAATTAGCGAGAAAAAATAAGGCAAAATTTCTTTATGCTTCATCCTCGGAAATTTATGGTGATCCCAGTGTGTCTCCGCAAAAAGAAGATTATTTCGGCAATGTTAATCCAAACGGCGTTCGTTCCTCATATGACGAGGGAAAAAGATTTGGCGAAGCGATAGCAATGGCATATCTTAGAAAATATAACTTAGACGCAAGAATTATAAGAATTTTTAATACATATGGTTCGTATATGCAAATAGACGATGGTAGGGTAGTTTCCAATTTTATAAATCAAGCCATTCACAATAATCCATTAACGGTGTACGGCAACGGAAAACAAACAAGAAGCTTTTGCTATATAGACGATATGGTAGAAGGTATAAAGAAAGCAATGTTTTTTGACGGCACAAAAGGACAAGTAATTAATTTGGGAAATCCCGACGAGAAAACGATTTTAGAAATAGCCCAAATCATAAAAAAGATTACCAATTCTTCTTCAAAAATAGTTTTTGAAGAGCTGCCTGAAGATGATCCCAAAAGCAGAAATCCAGACATAAGCAAAGCTAATAAATTACTTAATTGGCAGCCTAAGGTGTTACTTGAAAAGGGATTGCGTCGGACAATAGCATATTTCAAAAGTCTATAAAAGATGAAAGTAGTTGTAATTGTTCCCACATATAATGAAAAAGGCAACATAGAGCGTTTGATTGATATTTTGGAGACTCAAACATTCCCTGGTATAAAAAATCACAATATGAATATTCTGGTTGCCGATGATAACTCGCCTGATGGGACATCACAAGAAGTAAGAAAATTGATGAAGAAATGGAAAAATGTAAACCTTTGTACGGGAGAGAAAAAAGGATTGGGAGCAGCTTATGTAAGGGGGATGACATATGCGATTGAGGAGATGGGTGCAGAACTAATGTTTGAGATGGATGCAGACTTATCTCATGACCCCAAAAAAATACCGGAGTTTCTTAAAAAGATTGATCAAGGAGCAGATATGGTTGTTGGAACTCGGTATAGTCAAGGAGGATCAATTCCTTCCAATTGGCGACTTCAAAGGAAAATTTTTTCCGTATTCGGAAATCTATTGGTTAGAACAATTCTGATGCGATTCCGTATCCATGACTGGACCGGAGGATTTAGGTGCCTTAAAAAGAAAGTATTTATGAAGGAAAAAGATGAACTTACGTCTTTTTTAGGATACACATTTCAAGTCTCCTTTTTGCATAAAGCGGTTCGTGACGGTTTCAAAATAGCAGAGGTGCCAATTCATTTTACAGACAGGACTTTGGGAAGATCGAAAATTGCACCAAGAGAGTATATCGTTGATCTTTTAAAATACATTATAACTTCACGAATAAAAGAATTAATGTTTGGTTCATTTGGGAAATTTTTGGTGGTAGGAAGCACAGGTTTTATTATAAATGCCTTTCTCTACGCGTATTTTATCAATAATACAAAGTTAAGCTTATTTTTTTCGAATATAATAGCCGCCCAGTTTGCGATTTTTTCCAATTACAATTTGAACAACCTTTGGACATTTAAGGAAAGAAAAAGCATTAATTTCAGTTCATATCTATGGAAAATGCTGCAGTTTTTCCTTAGTTCGAATATTGGCGTTTGGCTAATTCAGTCAGGAGCAATCAAAGTCGGAGAATTAATGTATGGAAGGAAGTATCCCTATATTTACTTTATTATAGGCACAGGGTTATTGCTGATCTGGAATTTCACAATGTATAGCCGCGTTATCTGGAAAAAACACCCCAAATGAAATCTCAAATCTCAAATCTCAAATCTCAAATCTTTAAAAATAAATTTCTTTTAGCTTGCGTTTTACTTATTGCCGCATTTCTTAGGCTTTATAGAATTGCCGATTACATGACTTTCTTGGGGGATGAAGGACGAGATGTTTTAATTGTCTATAATATTTTGCACGGACACTTAACGCTGCTTGGTCCTACCGCTTCAGTCGGCGGGTTTTTCTTAGGGCCTATCTATTATTATTTTATGGCTCCGTTTCTTTGGTTATTTAATTATAATCCTGTTGGGCCTGCCGTCATGGTTGCACTATTTGGAGTAGCAACTGTTTGGCTTGTCTATAAAGCAGGATCTGAATTTTTAGGAGAAAAGATTGGAATTATAGCTGCTTTTTTCTATGCTATCTCTCCGTTGGTAATCGCTTATTCTCGTTCTTCATGGAATCCCAACCTTATGCCATTCTTCTCGCTTCTTACTTTATACATATTATATAAGGCATTAACGGAAAATAAAAATTTGCTATTTGTCATATCGGGGATCCTTCTTGGGATTTTAATGCAGCTTCATTATTTGGCTATTTTTATCGGAGTAATAATAGTTTTATATGTTTTATTTACAAGACGTGATCAAAGAGCAATCAGAGATTTTTTATTCTTACTGATAGGATTTGTTATAGGATGGTTACCTTTTCTGGCATTTGAAGTTCGTCATGGTTTTCCTAATATAATTAGCATATTAAATTTCGTTTTCCGTTCAGGCGATACCGGCGGAGGCAGTAAGTTTCTTGAGACGATATACAATGTGTTTTTTAGATTATTCGCAAGACTTATAACCAATTTTCCTCCTCCGGAACAAATATCGATAGGCGTACACAAGAATATAGATATATGGTATCTATTAACGGTTATCTTGACAATAACAAGTGCATACGTTTTCCTCAAAAGTTGGTATCTCGGATTTAAGCAGCACGCAAAAGATCTGCCGAAATTAAGCCTTTTATTTATTTGGTTCGTTGTCGGAATTTCGCTTTTTGGCTTCTATAAAAAATCTATTTATGATTACTACTTCGGATTTATGTTTCCGTTGCCGTTTTTGCTAGTTGGCAATTCTATTTCATTCTTCTGGAACAAGAGCTTAATAGGTAAGACGTTGGCAGGTTTGGCATTTATGGGAATTGTTTTTATTAATTTACAAGGAATACCTTTTAGATCTCCTCCTAACCAACAGTTAAAGCAAGTAAAAGAAATTTCGCAATTTGTTTTGTCCAAAACGGATAATAAGCCATTCAATTTCGCTCTAATTACTGGAGGAAATTCCGATCATGCTTATCGTTACTTCTTTACTCTTGACAACAAGCCGCCGCAAGTTATAGAAAATGCGATAATCGATCCAAAACGAACAACGGTTACGGATCAATTATTGGTAGTTTGTGAAACCATAGAATGCCATCCGTTAGGCAATTCTCTTTGGGAAATCGCAGGATTTGG
>CAYPUE010000019.1:1970-14180 GCA_964414015.1 uncultured Gammaproteobacteria bacterium | reverse complement strand
CTATTTTTTCTTTTTCTCCATCCACCTATAAATATTGCCTTTTGCATAGCCCTGTTTTTCGTAATATCCTTGTAAATTTTTATTTTCTTCTCTGACCAAAATATTAAATTTATCACAACCCCTGGCAGATAATTCTTCTTCGGCTTTCTTCATCAAAGCTTTGCCAATTCCTTTACTTCTAAATTTCCAAGAAACCGCAAGCCTTGAGATAAGCGTCATTCTCCCATCTTCAGTTATTGAAACTGTTCCGGCAATTTCTTTTCCCTCAATTGCCACGAAAATGGATTTTGGATCTCTTGAAATTTTTCTTTTGATATTTCCGTAGGAATCCGTACCTTCGTAATATATTCCGCCTTCAACATACAGTTTCTTCACCTGCTCGTAATCACTGTTTTTATAAAATCTAATCTTTGTCTGTGGAACTTGCTGCATATAGAAGGATTATAGAAAATAAAACTCTTAATTACAAACTGCAAAACATTTTCATTAGAGAAAAAATGATATTATAGATTAATGTTGGCGAAAGTGAATTCTTCGGCTGTGGTTGGTCTTAATGCGGTTCCGGTTGAGGTGGAAATTGATATTGCTTCCCAAGGACTCCCCTCTTTTGCCATTGTCGGGCTTCCGGATAAGGCAGTGGAAGAAGCAAAAGAAAGAGTAAGATCTGCAATCAAAAATACAGGGTCTGATTTCCCGTCCAAGAGAATTACTGTCAATTTGGCTCCGGCGGACTTGCCGAAGGAAGGACCATCCTATGATCTGCCAATTGCCCTGGGAATTCTTATCGCTTCCGGTCAACTCAAAACAGAAATTGATGATGCACTTTTTATGGGAGAGTTGTCTTTGGACGGAAGGCTGCGCTATACCAACGGTGTTTTGCCCCAGGCAATTCTGGCAAAAGAGAAAAAATTAAAAAGAATTTTCCTGCCCTTTATTAACGCCAAAGAAGCAGCAGTTTTGCAAGGAATTAAAATTTATCCTACCTCAACGTTATTGGAACTTTTCCAGCATTTAACGAAAGTAAAAATTATAAACCCTCAAAAACACATTGCCCTAACAGAATATGCCAAAACCGAAAGATTTGATTTCGATATGCAAGACATTAAGGGTCAGGAAAAAGCAAAAAGAGCCATGGAAATTGCCGCAGCCGGAAGCCATAATATACTTCTTAAAGGTCCGCCGGGAGCCGGGAAAACTTTACTCGCCAGAACTCTTCCTTCAATTTTGCCAAAACTAACTTTTGACGAGGCCTTGGAAGTAACCAAAATTTATAGCATTTCCGGACTTTTGGATAGGGAATCTATCATTACTCAAAGACCGTTCAGAGCTCCTCACCACACCACTTCCCATATCGGCATTATCGGCGGGGGAACAGTGCCAAAACCAGGCGAAATATCTTTGGCGCATAGAGGCGTTTTATTTTTGGATGAGTTCGCGGAATTTCCCAGACACGTTTTGGAAGTTTTACGTCAGCCAATGGAAGATGGATTTGTCACTATTTCCAGAGCCCAAGGACGGGTAATGTTTCCTGCCAAATTTATGCTGGTTGCTGCTCAAAATCCCTGTCCCTGCGGCTACTTTGGCGATCCGACTCACGAATGTAAATGCATGCCCGGACAAATACTGCGTTACCAAAAACGCGTTTCCGGCCCTGTGATTGACAGAATTGATATTCACTTGGATGTTCCTGCGGTAAAACTTGATAAATTAACCGAAGATGACGAAGGAAGACTTGCGGAAAATTCTTTGCAGATTAGAAAAAGAGTGCAAAAAGCCAGAGATATCCAAACCAAACGCTTTAAGGGAAGAAAAATAGCCTCCAATTCCGAAATGGTCAGTAAAGATGTCAAAGAGCTTCTGGAGCTTTCAGATGAGTGCCGGGAACTTCTGCGTCTGGCAGTTGCCAAAATGAGTTTATCGGCAAGGTCGTATTACAGAACTGTAAAACTTGCCAGAACTATTGCTGATTTGGAAGAGTCCAAAAATATCGCGCCAAATCATGTTGCCGAAGCTTTGCAATACAGACCAAGGGTTGATAATATTTAAAAATATGGAAAAAGGCTTAACTTCTTCTGAAGCGCAAAAAAGACTTAACCAATTTGGCAAAAATGAGGTTTCAGAGAAAGAAGAAATTTCATACCTTGCTCTTTTTTTGTCTCAATTGACAACCCTGATGAATGCTATTCTTGCCGGAGCCTCTTTGCTCTCCTTTGCTATAGGTAATTACATTGACAGCGTATTCATTATGACTGTTATTGTCTTGAATTCTGTTCTTAGTTTTATACAGGAGTATAAGGCGGAAAAGGCATTGCAAAAACTGAAAGACTATATAAAACAAACGGTTCGCGTAATCCGAAATGGCCGTGATATGGAAATTCAAGTTTCCGATCTTGTTCCGGGAGATGTTATACGTTTTGCTTCCGGCGACCGTGTCCCAGCCGATGGCAAGATTATTTTAGGCAGCTCTATTGAAATTGACGAATCTGTTCTAACAGGAGAATCCATACCTGTTATCAAAAACGAAAACGATGAAGCATTTTTAGGAACTCTTATTATTAATGGCAGAGGCAGAATGCTGATTGAAAAAACCGGTACCGAAACGCGCTTTGGAAAAATTGCGAAAACTCTTTCAACTTTAACATCAGAACAGACTCCTCTGCAAAAACGCCTGAATAATTTAGGGAAAACTATTACTATTATAGTAACTATTATCGCTTTTTCTATTGTCGCTACTGGCATTTTGCAAGGCAAGGAATTATTGTCCTTAGCAATTTTAGCGATTAGCGTTGGCATCTCCGCTGTTCCGGAAGGACTTCCTGTTGTAGTAATTATTGCTTTAGCAATCGGAATGGCCAGAATGGCTAAGCAACGCGCAATTGTCAGAAAAATGGCTGCTGTTGAAACACTTGGCGCCGTACAAATACTCCTAATTGACAAGACCGGAACCTTAACGCAAAATAGCCAAAAAGTAAAAAAAATTTGGTTAAATGATAAGGAATCTTTACTGCCCCTCCTCAAAGCGTGCATCTTTGGCAATACTGCATCTTTAATCCAAAAGGCTGATAAAAACTCCTTTGATGTGGTGGGAGGGAAAACAGACGGGGCACTGCTGCTTTTTGCGCAAGAAAAACTGGGAGATATCGAAAAGATAAAAAAAATAGGTAAAGTGATTGACGAATTTTCATTTGATCCGGACAGAAAAACAGTAACAACTGTTCTTGAAGAAAATAATAAAAGATATGTTTTTGTCAGAGGAGCGCCTGAAATTATTCTTGAAGAAAGTCTGCTTGAAGCAAAAGAAAAAAAACACATTGCCGATCTATTCAAAGAGTATGCGAAGGAAGGACTGCGTATTATTGGTTTTGGAACCAAAATAGAAACACATGATCTGTCAGAAAGAGAACATTTGGAAAAAAACCTTAAATTTTTAGGCTTTATCGGCATCTATGATCCTCCACGAATAGAAGTGAAAAAAGCAGTTGAAAAAGCTAAAATTGCCGGAATTAGAACTATCATGGTAACCGGCGACAACGAACTGACTGCACTGGCAATTGCTAAAGAAGTCGGACTTATAGAAAAAGATGAAGACGTTGTAACAGGAGAAGAACTCTCTAATCTTACTGACGAAGAATTGATAAAAATTTTACCAAAAACCCGCATTTTTGCCAGAAATAATCCGGAAGACAAACTTCGTCTGGTAATGCTCTTTAAAAAAATGGGCTTCGTAGTCGGAGTTACCGGAGATGGGGTAAATGATGCGTTAGCGCTTAAAAAAGCCGATGTTGGTATTTCGATGGGCGAAAAGGGCACAGATGTGGCAAAGGAGGCAAGCGATATTATTTTAACCGATGATAATTTCTCAACCTTGGTTGGAGCTGTTGAAGAAGGAAGAACAATTTATAATAACATCGCAAAATCTATAACTTACCTTATTACCGGTAATCTTTCCGAGATTGCGCTGATATTTTTTGCCACTCTCCTTGGAATGCCAAACCCGCTTCTTCCAACCCAAATTCTTTGGATTAACTTAGCCACAGATGGCGTACCGGCTCTGGCTCTTGCTAGTGACAACAAGGATCATGAAGTGCTGGAGCTTAAGCCCAGAAATCCAAATGCTCCAATTTTAAGCAACCACCGTCTCGCCTTTATTCTAATTACAGGACTTGCTTTAGCTTTTATTTTACTGGCTGTTTTTAAACTCTCCTTGGGCGTTTATTCTCAAACTTTGGCAAGAACAATAGTATTTAATCTTCTTGTCGTTTCCCATATGGCTCTTGCTTTTTTGGTGCGGGGAAAATCAATGTTTAAAGTTAATAAATTTCTCATAATAGGGGTTATCATAACTCTAATTCTTCAGGCCGTTATAACCTTTACTCCAGCTTTCCAAACCATCTTCCACCTAGGATTTTAAAGCTATAATAATTTCTGTTGATTTTCCTCTTTAAATTTCTTCCCAAAATGTTCGTAGGCGGACTTTGTCACTACTCTTCCCCGATTGGTTCTTTTCAAAAATCCGATTTGGAGCAAAAATGGTTCTATTACCTCTTCTATTGTTCCAATATCTTCCGAAATAGAAGCCGAAATGGTTTCTATGCCAACCGGACCACCAGAGTGTTTTTCCATAATTGCCTTTATAAAACGCCTGTCTACTCCATCAAGTCCCAAAATATCAACTTCCAGCATGTCCAATGCTTCTTTGGTTATTTCTTTGGTTATTTTCCCTTTACCTTCCACTTGCGCAAAGTCTCTGGTTCTTTTCAAAAGCTTTAAGGCAATTCTAGGCGTTCCTCTGGCTCTTTTGGCTATTTCTTTGATGCTTTCTTCATCAGTTGGAACCTTTAGTTTTTTGGCAGCCGAGGCAACAATTCCTTCCAAATCTTTGGGGTTATAAAAACTTAATCTATGTACTACTCCAAATCTATCTCGCAATGGCGCTGATAAAAGACCTATTCTGGTAGTTGCACCAATAATCGTAAAGGGTGCCAGCTCCAAACGAAGCGTTCTTGCAGACGGACCTTTCCCCAAAATCATATCCAGAGCATATTCTTCCATCGCCGGATAAAGAGTTTCCTCAACCACTTTGTTAAGCCGATGAATTTCATCAATAAAAAGTATGTCTCCTTTTTCCAGATTGGTAAGAATTGATGCCAGATCACCTGCTCTTTCAATCGCTGGACCTGACGTAACCCTAATATTGCTTCCCATTCCTTTGGCAATTAAATAAGAAAGGGTTGTCTTGCCAAGCCCGGGAGGCCCGTACAGAAGTATATGTTCGATTGCCTCTTTTCTTTTTTTAGCGGCCTCTATGGTAATCCGCAAAGACTCTTTGATTTGCTTTTGCCCGTAAAATTCCGCCCAAGATTTTGACCGAAGAGAAGTAAAAAGAATTTCCTCTTCAGGATTTATCTTTTCAACTAGATTTTCTTTTGATTTCGTTTTTTGAGCTACCATAGACCTAATTTTAAATTTCGAATTTCAAATTAAAAATTATTCTTATTTTCCAAGATATTTCAGCGCCAGTCTTATTTTTTCCTCAACGCTCCCATCTTTGTTATCTATCCCTTTTATCGCATTCATTGCTTCTTTTTTAGAAAAACCGAAAGATTCCAGACCGCTGATTATTTCTTTGTTGTCTTTCGAGTCATATCCTAATAAATCTATTTCGCCATCTCCGCCAAATTTGTTTTTCAGCTCAATGATAATTTTTTGAGCATTTTTATGACCAAGCCTGGGAACAGAAGTGAAAAAATCAACATCCCCTTTGATAATTGCATTAACAATCGTATTTCTCGTACCTTGAGAAAATATAGCCATGGCGGTTTTAGGTCCAATGCCGGAAATCCCAATCAAATTTTCAAAAAGTTTTAAATCCAAAGATTCTAAGAAACCAAAAAGAGAAATATTGTCTTCCCTAACATGGGTATAAACAAAAAGTTCTAAAGAAGCACCCTTATTTGCTTTCACCAAAACATCGCTTGCCGCCAGCACTTTGTAACCAACTCCTTTGACATCAAGAATAATAGAATTACCCTCTCTTAAGAAAACTTCTCCTTTTAAAAACCCAATCATAGTTTTACCCTGAGCCTGCCGAAGGGCGTCTTGATTATAGCACAAGAAATGTCTATTATAGTACTGAGCGAAGTCGAATGTATGAATTTTGATCCAAAAAATTTTTCCAACTCTCCTTACGTTAAAAAGGTAGAAAAGCCTTGGGGATATGAACTCCACTTCGTACCCGAAGATAAACCCTACATGGGAAAACTTCTTCACATCAATAGAAACGCACGCCTTTCTCTTCAATATCATGATCAGAAAATGGAGAGCTGGTGGATCGTTAATGGACAAGCAAAAGTGATTTGGGATAATAATAAAGGTAAGCTAATTGAAACCGAACTGCAAAATGGGCAAGGATATACAACATCTATTGGACAAAGGCACAGACTGGTTGGTATTACCGATTGCGATATAATTGAGGTGTCAATGCCCGAATCAGGAACAACTTGGCGATTGGAAGATGATTACAAAAGACCTGATGAAACTCCGCAGCAGAGAAAAAAAGAACGAGGAGAGCTGTAATTTATGCTAAAACCATTTGCAGATAGACCTCATAGTAAAATGAAGGAAGTGCTCATGCGCCCTGAAGCAAAGGGTCCCGAATTCCATTATTATATGATCCGTGGCGGAAACGATAAAACCAATATTACGGTTTGGGAAACAGGAACTGTTGGCGGAGAGTACATTAAAACCTATGGCCATTATCATGTAGGGCATTTGGATGAAACCTATCATGTAATAGCTGGAGAAGGGGTGGTTTTGCTACAAAATAGGAAGAGGGATAAATCAGGCAAACCAATCGATGAGGAAATTGAATCTTTTTATGCTATCAAAGTAAAGACTGGAGATAGTGTATTTATACCATCGGGTACTGGTCATCTGGCTGCCAATATTGGCAATGTTTGGTTTGTTACAGCTGATGACTCCCCTGTTAATTTTGCGGAAGTTGATCCGGTTTCTTTACCGGGGCATGCTGATTATAAACCTCTGGAAAAACTTAGAGGATTTGCATACTATTTAGTTGAAGAAGATGGTAAGCCAATATTGATTAGAAATCATAAGTATAAATACGCTGCTAAACCTGAATGGCTTACTCCAAAGGAATACTCCCAAAAATTAGATAGATAATCTCTTTCCGCCTCAAAAAAATCCTCGCCTCTTGACAAAGGCATACAAGATGTATACAATGTTTGTATGAATACTCAAACATTTAATATTTCCCTTCCTAAGAATTTGGTAAAAAGGGTCGATGCCTTAGCTGTCAAAGAGTATCGTAATAGAAGCGAATTAATCCGTCAGGCTTTAAGAGTATATCTTGCAGATAAATACGAATGGGAAGACCTATCAAGCTATGGTAAAAAAATTGGCAGAAAAATGGGCATTAAAAGCGAGAAAGATGTAGATAAAATCGTTTATGGATATAGGCATGGCAAAAAAGCCACCTAGGGTTGTTTTAGATACCAACATTCTAGTATCTGCTTTAATCTACGGAGGCAAACCTGAGCAAATCTACGATCTGGCTTTAGACAAACAATTAACCGCAGTTATATCCCCTATTCTATTGTCGGAATTAACTGAAATTTTAATCAAAAAATTTAAGTTTGAATTAAGCAGAATTGAACAGCTTGAAAAAATTACAAAAAACAATTTCACAGTGGTTAACCCAAGTAAAATTATCACATTGGTAAAAGACGATGATGACAACAGGGTTTTGGAGGCAGCTTTGGAAGGCGGATGCGATTATATCGTAACCGGAGACAGGGATTTATTGGATTTAAAAATGTTTAAAAATATAAAAATCGTCCCACCCGAAGTTTTCCTGACTGAAATTTAAAATTATTTTCTTAATCTTTCTACATCTCTCCACCCAATATCTGTTCGAAAATGCAAATTATCGCCCTCTATTCTCACTTTTCTCATTGCTTCATAAGCCCTATCTCTTGCTTCAACAACATCTTTTCCTTCTCCAACAATATAAAAAAGTCTTCCGCCGTTCGCATAATGCTTTCCATCTTCAATCTTAACTCCAGCGCCATATATTATTACTCCATCTGTCTTTCCCACCTCGTCCAATCCTTTGATTTCTTTTCCTCGCACTTGAGAATATTCTGCAGATCGGGGATAACCTCTAGCAACTCCGGCAACAGCAACTCTCACTTTTCCATCATCAGAAATTTTTATCCTTTTTAATGTACCCTGTGCCGCTTCCATTCCCATTTCAAACAAATCAACTTTTAGTCCGGGAATTATAACTTGAGCTTCCGGATCTCCCCATCTGGTATTAAATTCTATAACGTAAGGGTCAAGCTTGCCGTTTGTTTTAACTGCCATTCCCCCTAAATATAAAATGCCTCTATATCCTCCGCCAGGTTTTGCCTTAATGGTTGTCATAAATATATTCTCTACTTTTCTTTGGAGCTCTAAATCATTTGTAAGTAAAGGCTTACTAACAGCACCCATTCCGCCTGTGTTTTCACCTTTATCTCCATCGTATTCCCTTTTATGATCTTGAGCATATCCCAAAATTCTAAAGTTTCTGCTATCGGAAATTGCGAAAGCGGAAAATTCTTCTCCCTCAAGCCATTGCTCAATTAAAAACACGTTTGCGGAGTCTGGATACTCCTTTTTGAGCCGTTTTATCGCATCTAAAACTTCTTGCCTTGATGTTGCGGAAATAGCTCCTTTTCCTTCTGCTAGTCCTGAAGCTTTGACAAACCATCTGGTATTTTCTTGAGAGTCAAGAAATCTTTCTGCTTGTTCTACTGAATTAAATGAAGAAAATTTTGGCTGAGGTAATTCCCAAAATCCACCAAAAGCCCTAGCATAATTTTTATCCCACTCAAGTCTGCCTGCAGATTGTGTTGGTCCTACTGCAGGTATTTTAAAAAGTTTTAACATGCCAGCAAGACCCTCTTTAACTGCGTTTTCTTGCGCTATATCCACCAAATTAACTTCAAATTTATTAGCGAGCTCTGCTATTTCCGCAACATCCGAAGTTTTTATTTCTGGAAAAATTTGAACAGGCTTTTTTGATACTCTTGACATCCAGTCATTACCCGGAACAGCAATTATTTTTTCAACATGCGGACTTTGAGAATATTTATGAACAAGGGCGGTTCCCCTTCCCCCTCCATCCACGACCAAAACTGTATTACCTCTTTCTTTCACGACGTCATTATATCAAAAGTGGGGTTATTTTATAGAATTAACTTTCTTCGTAAAGGCGTGGGTGAGGGCAATTGCTAGAGCATCTGCTATGTCATCGGGCTTGGGAACTTCTTTAAGTTTGAGCAAAACTTTAACCATCTGTCCTATTTGATTCTTCTGCGCCCTTCCGTATCCTGTTACTGCCACTTTAACTTGCAAAGGAGTATAAATTGCAACCGGGATATTCTGCTTTGCAGAAGCCAAAAGAACAACTCCTCTTGCCTGCCCTACCACAAATGCTGTTTTGGCGTTGGTATTAAAAAACAGTTCTTCTATTGCCAAAATATCCGGTTTTTCTTTTTTAATAATTTCTGTGATTTGTTCATAAACGGCTCTTAATCTTTCTTCAACCGGCACATCTTGCTTCGTTTCTATACATCCGTATTTTTGATGTTTGATTTTTGATTTTTGAACTTCTATTGTTCCCCACCCGCACCTGGCAATCCCCGGATCAATTCCTAATATTCTCATAAATCAATCGTATTGTAATATTTAACTATTTAATGTACAATATCCAAATAATGAAAAGAACTAAGCTGACTGTTGAAGAGAGAAAAATTACCGGGAAAAAAGTTAAAAAACTTCGAAGAGAAGGTATTTTGCCGGCCAATGTCTATGGCAAAAATATCAAATCTATCTCCGTTCAGGTCAAAGATAAAGATTTTGCAAAAGCATATAGCGAGGCAGGAGAAACAGGCCTTGTTGATGTTGATTTGAAAGGCAAGATAATTCCTGTTCTTATCCATAATGTCCAAAAAGATCCAGTGCAAAAATTTTATATTCATGCTGATTTCTACAAAGTAGACCTTACCCAAAAAGTAAAAACCATGGTGCCTTTGTCTATCGTTGGCCAAGCAAAAGCGGTTGTCGATAAATTGGGGCTTTTGCTCCAGCCATTGTCTCAAGTTGAAGTAGAAGCATTGCCTGAAGATTTACCGGAAAAAATTGAAGTTAACGTCGAAGCTTTGGCAGAGGTAGGACAACAAATTACAGTTGGGGAAATAAAACCTGTAAAAGGCGTTGCGATAATTACCGATCCGTCTCAAGTTGTAGTCAAGATCGGAGAATTGGTCAGTAAAGAAGCACAGGCGCAGGCAGCAGCCGAAGCAGCAGCAGCCGAAGCAGCAAAAGCAGCCACAGCAGCAGAAACAGCACCTGCAGAAGAAGGTGCGCCAGCAACGCAAGCTCCTACAGCCGAAGCAGGCAAATCAGAGACAGCGAAAGCGGAATCACCCAAACCTCAAGAAGCTCCGAAAGCAGCTTAATAGAAACGCAGAATTTTTTCTAAATCTCTTGCCTTCTCAAAATTAGGATCTATAGATAAAGCTTGCTTTAAATATAATCTTGCTTGATCATTATCCCCTAGCCTGTACTCAAGTATTGCCAGCGTTAAGTACCCATCCCTGTAATCTTTATATTTCCCAACTATTTCCTGCCAAACTTGTATTTGCGATACTATGACAGATTTTCTATTATCCAAATCTTTCTTTTGCTGCAAGTGACTATAAAGACTTAGTCCTGCTGTAATAACGGTTAGGAATAACACCAAACACAATCCTCCTACGAAAATGTATTTGATTTTATCGGGAATCTTTAGGGAAATCTTCGGGAATCTTTTCATAGCTAAAAATCAAACCTCAAAAATCAAAGCCTAGTTTAAAAATAAAAAGCTAAAGATTTCTTTTTCCTTTCATAGTTAAAACGCTTGTACCGATTATCTTGCTTATTTCTGTAACTTCTTGAATAAAAATATTTATCTCTTTTCTTCTTTCTAGCAATAGTTCTCTAAGCATTGCTAGCAAATATTTAGCTTCATTAGCACTTTTTAAGGCAATTTGAAAATAATTAAGAAATTCTTTTTTCGAAGAGGAAGCTTTTGCTTCAACGATATTTGCTCCGATAGAGGTAACGCATCTTATTAGCTGATCCGAAATAATCCTTACGTAGTCTTTCTTTTCTAAACCTTCCAGAAACTTAATGATACTTATTGATAGATAAAATGCTCTGTATTTGATCTCTGTTTTTGAATTTTGATTTGGTTTTTGATCTTTGATATTTGAGTTTTGAGATAACATAAATTTTACATTTTTCACAACGTTGGCCATCTGTCTGTCATTATTGACTCTCCAAATTCAAATCTTTGGTAAATCTCCTCCGTTATAAACGGCATAAACGGATGCAAAAGCTTGAGAAGAATTAAGAATAATGAATTAAGAATAAGGAATGAGTCTTGCGATTTGCGATTTGCGATTTGCGATTTGACATTTTCAATATATTTATCTGCAAATTCGTGCCACACAAATTCATACAAACCTTCCGCAGCATAATTAAATTGGTAAGAATCCACATATTTAGTTATTTCGTTAGTTAGTAGCCTAGTTTTCTCAATCATGTCCTTGTCTAAATCGTTAACTGCTATATTGTTTAATTGCTTTATTGTTAAATTATTTTTCGCTTTTCGTTTTTCGTTTTTCACCTTATTCATTTCTATGAAACGGGCAATGTTCCAAAGTTTATTGGTAAATTTTCTTGCTGCTTCTAATTTCGGGTAAGAGAGGGCTTGATCGTTACCAAAAGCCGTACCGTACACCAGAGCGAAACGTACTGCGTCAGCCCCATATGTTTCAACTAATTCTAATGGATCTATAACATTTCCTTTGGATTTACTCATTTTTTTACCCAACGGGTCTTTTACCATCCCATGCAGAACAACATCTTTAAATGGTATTTCTCCCGTCGCATAAATACCCATCATTACCATTCTGGCTACCCAGAAGAGTAAAATGTCATACATTGTCTCCATCACCGTTGTTGGATAAAAATTTTCAAAATCCGAAATTATTTCTCCGTTTAGTTTTGAGTTTTGAGTTTTGAGCTTTGAGCTTGAGCTACTCATCAGAGTAGCGAACGGCCACTGTGCAGATGAAAACCAAGTATCAAAAGTGTCAG
>CAYPUE010000019.1:0-1870 GCA_964414015.1 uncultured Gammaproteobacteria bacterium | reverse complement strand
ATCAGAGTAGCGAACGGCCACTGTGCAGATGAAAACCAAGTATCAAAAGTGTCAGGATCCTGCTGCCAGTTCTCTCCTAACGGTTTCTCTTCTCCTATATAAATTTCCTCAACTTTTCCATTTTTTAACAACCCGAAAGAATAAGTATAAATCCAAACTTTCGTATTAGGATTTACGTCCAACCCGGGCTTATGAAATTTAAGTGCCCCGATAAGTTCTTCTCTAGTTTTGTATGTTGCTCCATGAGATTTATCGTTTAAAGGTATTTCCCCGACTGTTTTCTGCTCAACATTAATAATTGTCCCATAGCCAAAAATCCTCCCAGTTTGGCTATTTTTAAAAGCAAACCTGTCCCCGTTTTTGAACGGTCTAAAATCGCTGTCCTGAAGTCTATATGTTTTTGTTTTTCCGGATAAAACTTGCTTTTCAGTTCTTTCATGAAATCCCCAAGTCCGTAGATCATCTGATGGCTTCCATTCCTTAAACCAGGCGGGAATCCTAATTCCCCAAACCGTCTGTCTTGAGATATTCCAATCTCTGATATTTTCCAAAAACTGAAGATATATTTTCTTAAATCTTTCCGGATAAATTTTAATCTCGCCCGATTTTACTGCATCTATTGCGGGTTTTGCCAAACTTTCCATTTTTATAAACCATTGCGGCAAAAGCATTGGCTCGATAGTTGTCCCGCATTTATAACAAACTTCAATTGTATGCGTATAGTTCTCATCTATTTTTTCTATCAGCCCCATTTTTTGCATATCTTCTGCTACAATTTTCCTTGCCTGTTTCACATATAACCCTTTATACTTACCTGCTCTTTCATTTAATTTTCCGTCAAAACCAATCACCTGAATAATGTCTAAATTATGCCGTTTGCCAATTTCAAAATCCTTCATATCATGAGCCGGCGTTACTTTCGCAACCCCTGTACCAAAATTTGGATCAATCACGTCATCTTCTATCACTTTTACTTTAAATTTGCCAATTAATCCAGTAACTTTAATCTCCTTTCCTACCCACTTCTTGTATCTTTTGTCTTTTGGATTAACTGCAACAGCAGTATCTCCGAATTTTGTTTCCGGCCGAACTGTTGCCAAAACAAACGGCCCGTATTTTAGATAATATAAGGGGTCTTTCTGCTCTTTATGGTTTACTTCCAAGTCTGAAAAGCTTGTTCCGCATTTCGTGCAATAATTAACTAGTCTATTTCCCCTATAAAGCAATCCATCATCAAATAATTTTTTAAATGTTTTATAGACAATTTTGATAATGTCCGGATCTAGGGTGAATTTTTTTCTGGTCCAATCTAAGGAAAAACCAAGTTTTCGCAGCTGTTCTTCCATCAAGACTCTATTCCCTTGCACATAATCCCAAATCATTTTGTAAAGTGTTTCGCGGTCAAAATCCAAACGCGACTTTCCTTCTTTTTGCAATTTTTTCTCAAAAACAAATTGCGTTTCGAATCCTGCATGATCTGCTCCGGGAAGCCAAAGAGTTGCGTCTCCAAGCATCCGGTGATAACGAATCAAGATATCTTCAATTACGTACATTGCATGGCCAAAATGAAGCGGCGCATTGGCATTTGGAGGAGGAAGAATTATTGTATAGGGCTTCCCCTTGGGGTTAATTTCCGGTTTAAAATATCCTTTCTTTTCCCAATTTTTATAAATATTTCCTTCAACTTCTTTATGCTTATAAACTTTATCCATGAATGTATTCTAACATGGGTTAAGTATTCGTTCAATAAACACGCTTAGATTAATTCCCGAAGAATTAACGATGTATTCCCGATGAGGTTAAGCGGCAATTAATTTATATCCTCTTGTTTTAATTGTTTGAATCTCAAAACCTGCTTTTTGCAAAAGCA
>CAYPUE010000018.1:13235-14528 GCA_964414015.1 uncultured Gammaproteobacteria bacterium | reverse complement strand
ACGGTAACTTTCTGTGAATTTGGTATATCGGATAACATAAAATTTGGGTAAACCCTATTATAGCAGAAAAACCGACACCTAGAATCCCAAAGACGGAATTAAAACTATCCACATCGGGTGTGGGAATGAGGCGACACATCGGGAGTAAAAGCACGAGATTCCATTCGATAGATTCATTGCAGGTTTGAGGAAATTTTCTCTTTCTATAAATTTTTGGGGATATTTAGTTCTTCTTCTATACCTGTTACTCTCTGCTCCAATTTGCCATAATGCTCCACCACAACGCTCTGAACAACACCTACTGACTCTTGAACTTTATCTACTTTCCTATCAACTCTATCTATTTTAGCGCTAAGGCTTTTTTCAGCAGCCTGCACGTTCTGCTGAACTTTGGTTATTGCAAAACCAAGTTTCTCCTCAACGCTTTGCACGTTTTCCCGTACTTTGGCTATTTTGCCGCCAAGTCTTTTTTCCGCACCCCGTACCTCTCCCTTTACAAGTTTTTGAATTGACGACAAATCGTTTTTCGTTAACATAATTAGACTGTACAAAGTTTACTATTTATTCGCAATACCCAAAATTAATGATTCCACGGGATGGGTTTGGGGAATTTTCCCCAATAAATTATTTCTTTCCGTGTTTCTTTTTGTTTCTTTTTTGGGCTTTCCGTGCTCGGTATCTTTTTTTCTCGGCAGCTATTTCTTCCGGAGTTTTTTCATGCCTAGCAAAGATTAGTCCTGAATTTTGTTCCGCACCCCCTCCAGTGAGCTGTTGATATGCTGATGGAGGAAGTTGTTCGTTTTACCAAAAAGGTCTTGGATGGAACCGTCTTTCCTGATGAAATGTAGTATTTCCCCTATTTGGCGAAATCACAGCGCTCAAAGGATTGTTTTCCGGAGTTTTTAATTGTCCGAAAAAGAAAGGTAAAATCGCAAGAGGATTATTAAGAAGATTTCTGATCGCCTCTGCATAATGTGGGTACAGGTTTGGGCCAAGATAGGGCAAGGAATCAATCCAATCATTTTTTCCTGCATCGAAAGAAAGTATTCTGCCGCTAATCTTTAATTCATTCTTGTCTGTCAAAAAAACCTCTAGGGAAAGCTTGTCTGCGCTCGCTCCTCCTTTAAAACAGCTTGCCAAACCGCGAAGGTTAAATTTATTATTTTTGCAGATTGATGCCAATTCTCCTCTCTGGAGTCCGTTGAAATCGAGAACTATTTTTCTATTATCTTGAGTCTGGATTTCCACATCTGTACCCGCTTCGCCAAAAGAGGCAACTTTAACTCCTTTTTT
>CAYPUE010000018.1:6841-13135 GCA_964414015.1 uncultured Gammaproteobacteria bacterium | reverse complement strand
CAGCCGGCAAGATTAAAGACGAGAATCTAACTTTATCTTTGTCACCAACCAACAACAATACACCATCCTCTGTTGAATTTATCTTATTTCCCTGAGACGATGCTCCCGCAATCCCCAAAGGAACATCTTTACTTTCATATCTTGAATTGTTTACAATAAACACGCTTCTTGGGACACGGATATTCATATACTCCAAATCTACATATAGAAGAGGCCCTAGAATTAATTTTCGCAGATCCAGTCTTACAAAAAATCTCTGTCGTGTTTTCTGCGAAGACCATGAATCACTAGGAATAGACTCAAGCCCCTGAATATAGATCTCGTTTTCTCCTATTGCTTGGCTGTCTCTATCTCTAATAAAGATAACAGAGAAACCATCTGCCAAACCAACTTTTCTCAAAACTTCTTCTGTTCCTACGTCATAAGGGGTTTTACGAATGGAAGGGATAAAAATATCCTGTGGATCTAACGGTTCTTTTCCGGGAACCAATTCCTGTACGGCGGAACTTATTCTTGTAACAACTCTATCACGAAGAGCTAAAGCTGAATCCAAAGGCAGTGGCTGGTCTTTTTGTCCGGCAGCAGACCTTTCCGTAATCATGGGACGGAGTTTAACACAAGCTTCAGAGGTTTGCAAGTTGGAGGAATGCCCGATCCGTAACATCGAACCAATACGAAGGTCCCCTGCTGTTTTTCTCCTTGGCAGTTGTATGCACATGCAAAAGGGTGTCGGAATCCCACCCTGTTACGTCAGCCACAGTATAAGGCAAATTCCGTTGGCCAAAGAGCGAAGTCAAATTAAGATATTTCTCCCCGCCGCTGAAAGTTTCGCCCGTTGCTTTAAATACGAATATGCTGAAAGAATTAGAATTATTTTCCCGCAAAAACACATATTTGTTATCCGGTGACCAAGTATTGGCAGGAATCATCATGGTAACCGGAGACGAAATATTTTTAGTAAATAAAGTTCTCTCGATTTTGCCTGAACCATTGGCAACGAAAAATGAATACGAGATGGAGCCGTCCTTTTGGCTGGCTTTACGCATAATTAGCTGTGCTGTTCCGTCCCCAGAATGGACTATCAAAGGTTGAGTCTGGCTTGGATAAGGCCGGAGCAATTGATCTTGAGCCGTAAATGTTTGCCCGGCAAAATACAATTTGTAAGAAACTGCAGCCAAGATCAAAAATACGATACTGCCAATTATTATCTTTACTTCACTTTTTCCAAAACCCATATGTTTTTATATTATCAAACACTACTCGTTGGGAGCTTGGCCGTAAATAATGATTTCTGTTCCTTCGTTGGCTTTGGCAAAAGTGGAATTTCCTGTAACCGGCGGATCAGACCAATAATAAACTCTTTGAGCATCTTCTGTCCTCATATTTACGCATCCGTGGCTCATCGGATGGCCGAAATTATTGTGCCAATAAGTACCATGCAGACTAAAACCTCTGGACTGTACGATGTCGTCATTGTAATAAAACATCACGAATGGTACATTGGGCAAATTATAATACGTATTAGCTGCCGGATTTCCGCCCTCCATGCGCACGTAGCGAAATTTCGACCAAATATGAAATGTGCCTGTTGGGGTAGGATACCACTTGCCGGATGAGATGGGAAAATCCATAACCACCTTATTCCCCTCAAATGCGTAAAGGTGCTGCGTGTCAAGATTAACCTCAATTCTTTTCGGAACGGTTGTATCGCCCAAAACCGATCTTACTCCCCCTTCAGGCACATTCTGTGCGATCTCCTTCGGAATACCTACTTGTCTTCCCAAAAATGTCCCGGATTCTGTGTTTTCGTATTTGCCTGTGAGATTTTTGGTACAGGAAATTGAATTCCCGCAGGTTTTATCAGCATTGTGGTTGTAAATGAAAACTCCCAAGACAAGAAGAGAAATTGCGGAAAGGAAAATTGAAATTCTCTTCATATATCCATCATAGGCTATATTTTCGGCAAAAGTAAAGTAGCTCTTGAGCTATCTTAAAACTTTTCGCATGTCCTAAATATCCCAAATAAAATAGCCTGTATCTTCCACTTTGCATCTCCCACTTGACAAGTGGGAGCACGAATACAGACATGCACTATAATAATACGTATCATTATAGTGTGAATAGCCTTTAGCTTTACGCCTTCAGGGTGGAAGGCTAAGAAAAGTATACCAAAAATTCGGGAAACCAAGAAAAAAATTCGAAGAACCAAGATACCAAGAGCCTATTTCCGAGGAATTTCTACCAGAGAAGCCAACCCCAAACCCGGATCGACAACGCCAGGATCCCACAAATCGGCAAACGCACCATCCATCCCATACCAGCCACCGAAATGAGCCCGGCCGGCACCAAATTTTTCGCTCTTATATGTGTCAGTCCATGTGTAATTATGTTCATAATCGCGGCCAAAAATACGAACGCCGGTTGCCTTAAAGTGTTTCAAGGCAATTTCTGTCCATTCAGGAAGTTTTCCTTCTTTTACAACAAGACCTGCGCCTGGATATCTTTTGTCAACTTTTCTCTGTTCTTCAGGAAGAAGTTTAACTTGTTCATCATGAACAAGATTATGACTTCCTGGCAAAAAGAATTCAGAAGGAGCTTTTTTAAATGCGAGAAGAGCTGGCGGAGCGGTTATATTAGCAAGTTCATCTCCCAAAAGCCAATAACGCATGCCATCTAATTTTAGGCTTGCCGGAGTCCTTCCTGTTGTCTTATATACTGCGTATCCGTCTTGTTCCATGCGTTCAACGAGTTTTTGAGTTTCGGCTGATAAAGGACTTACAATATCAATTCCTAGTTTAGCTGGAGCCGCAAGAAACGAAGCTTTAAACTTTGAAAACTGTTTTGGCAACTTTCCTTGTTCGCCAAGAGAATCAGCAAGATCAGACATCGCTTTTATACCTTCTGCATATCTCATTGCATCTGCTTCCGAAAGTCCTTTTGGAACTTCCTTATAGTTCATTGCCATAGGTTAAGTTTATATCACAATTATAAGTCAGTTGTCAAACCCTAAATCGAAAGTCTGTGCGCTTGACTTTGGGCTTATAGTGTGATATACTGCAACACTTATGTTTATACCAGCACTTTTGGGAGTTATGCTATTTTGGGGCATAAACCTACCCATTGCCCAAGCTCTTCCCCAGCAAAATAAACCTGCCGAACAGGTATTCTCTTCCCGTGCCATATCTTTGGAAAAACGTTATGCCAACAAGTTCGTCAACGATATTTTCAAAGACAATATTCTCTTAAATATTGCCTACATGGAAGACAAAGTTGGTAAAGACGCTAATATAAACTGGCAGGAAGTAAGAGAACCTTTCCATTACAGTTTTACGCTTAAGCCGCAGGAGACGTTTGCTTTCCATGATGATGTACTGCCGGAATATCAAGGCAAGATTGCCAAAACTTCAAACGCGCATTTCAATTCACAGGAAGGCTTTAAATCCGATGGCTATCTTGTAGGTGACGGAGTCTGCCATTTAGCTTCAATTATTTATTGGGCTGCCAAAGATGCCGATCTTATCGCCAAAGCGCCTACCAACCATGATTTTATGCCTATTCCGGAAATTCCCAAAGAATTTGGAGTAGCGGTTTATGATGTTCCCGGACAAAGCTATACTAGCCAGATACAAAATCTATATATCACCAATAACAAAAATGCGCCGATAGAATTTAAGTTTGACTATGATGGCGAAACTCTTACGGTAACAGTTGCAGCTTTATAATCTATTTTTTGTCTTCTTCAATAATTTTTTCCGTTAAGACGTGTTTTTCCGATGTAGCTCTTGGCAAAAGATCTTCCAAAATATAAAAATATTTCATCGGATTATGCACAAGGTACAAAGTCGTGTATTTGGCCAAATCCCAATCCAAAAGCTCTATTGTCCCGTAGCCAAAAATCCTCCCGATTATCCCCTGATCTATTCTAACCAGCCTGATATGACGAAGCGGATACTGGTCTTCTTTCTTCCAGATAAATCCGCGCCTGTGTGTCACCATATCACGGCTGATTTCATAATATTCATTAACCCATTGTATAACTATAAATAGCGTTAAATATATCTTGACGATAATTAAGATGACGAAATAGGTTCTGCTTCCTGCGATAACTTCCAGCTTCATTTGGTCTGATAAGCCACCTATTCCAAAAGAAGAGAAGAATAACCAAACCATAAATGCCGCTAGAAGATCTATTACCAGAAGCTTCAAAAGTAAAAAGAAAATGCTCTGCCGAACATTGATATGTGTTACCGAAATTTTTCTTTCCATTATCTTGCTGTCCATCCGCCGTCAATTATCAGCGTCTCTCCAGTAACAAAATCCGATTCATCCGATGCCAAATACAAAGCCGCATAAGCAATATCCAAAGGCCTGCCAATTCTTCCTATTGGGATTTTGTCCAAAAAAGATTTCTTGGCATTTTCATCCTTAAGAAAACCTTGGGTCATATCCGTTTCTATAACACCGGGAGCAATTGCATTGACATTGATATTTTTTGGTCCGAAGTCTAAAGCCATTTCCCTAGTCATATTAACAACCGCGCCTTTTGCCGCAGAGTATGCTAAGCTTTCCTCAAAACCCACCCATCCGGCTATCGAAGCTGTATTGACGATTTTGCCTTTCCCTTGTTTGACCATAAAGGGAATGGCTGCCTTGGAACACAAAAACGTTCCTTTGGCGTCAATTGCCAAGACTTTATCCCAATCCTGTTCGGTTGTCGACACTGCATCACCTGACAAATAAATGCCTGCGTTGTTCACCAAAATGTCAATTTTGCCAAATTTTTCCAAAGTTTTTTGGATAAGATTTTGTACCGAGGGGAAAGAAGAAATATCTGTTATTACTGCCAGAGCTTCATCTCCCAGCTTCTCAATTTCCGCTACAGTATTTTGCAAAGCCTCAAGTCTTCTGCCGGCAGCCACGACTTTGGCGCCTTCTTTGGCGAACAGAATGGCTATCGCCTGCCCGATTCCGCTTCCCCCGCCTGTAACAATCGCAACTTTATTTTCCAGTCTCATTTTTAAATCTTAAATTAATCTTAAGCCAGTATGGAAAAAATTGCAATACCGCGAAATATCCCGAAGCCAAAATCCGACAAAATTTTAAAAATAGCTAAAGAAAAGAATAATTATGCCTAAGTGTTCTTACTAAGTTTTGTTAACAATTGTTTATGAGGACCTTCGGATAAAAATTGAGGTGTTGAACCTGCACCAACGATCATGCCATTGAACCCAGGACCGATTATCACAGGTTTTTGCTGAAGAATTTCCCTAAGCTCACCATCTCTATATCTATCCCAATCATTTTGAGGTATAAACAAATAACCTTTAGGGGGTTTACCAGCTTCTATACGATCCATAATTTTCCCAGCAGGATCTATTCTGTAAAGAATACTAGAATTTCCTGTCATAGCTACCGTTCCATCCAGATAAATCAGTAGTCCATATTCACCACCCCTATTATGCGTTTTTATAGAAAAGGTGGCTCCATCTCTATTCCGCCTATATGTCTCTGTCCATACAAAGCCTGAATCTGGATAGCATGCGGTAACAACAGTATCAATTACTCCAATAGCTCGTTCTTTGATTCTCCGAAATCTTTCAGTTACTACCATAGACTTGCTTTATATCACACTATAAGTTGATTGTCAAATTTTTTTTCCGCACTTTTATCCAACTTAGTTCTTCTACTTTCCATATACCTCATCGTGTGTACCAATTTTAACGAATATGACACTGTTTCTATCTAAAAGAACATATACCATACGGATACTCATGGTTATTGATATGCTCCACATGTTGTCCATTGTGCCAGATAGTTTATGTGTGCGAAGTGAGGGGTGTTTTGGATTTTCTTCAAACAATGCTATTTGCTTTTCAATTCTGTTAGCAAGTTTCCAATCTTTCTGCTGTATCTTTTCAAGTTCTTCTTGAACAGAGGGGGAAAATTTAGCGTTCATTATGTAGTTGCTTAAAAAAACTCTTTGCGTCAACTGCTTGATCTAATTGCTTAAGCGCTTCCCTTGCTGCTCTTTCTGTTTCTTCAGATGCTCTAAAGACTGGGTATTCTGCGTCTTCTACATCCTTCATCAACACGTGTTTTACATATTGAGTTAGTGGCACGCCAAACTTACCTGCTTTTGACTCAAGTAATTCTTGTAGTTGAGTAGTTAAGTTAATTTTTAGCTGAATTGGCGTATTCATATATATACCTCAATTAATACCCATTATATACCTTAAAAGGTACATTGTCAAGTACTTTTTCCAAAATTGCAAGACCGCGAAATATCTTGCTTAT
>CAYPUE010000018.1:0-6741 GCA_964414015.1 uncultured Gammaproteobacteria bacterium | reverse complement strand
TGGATTTGAGGAAAAAATAGCCAACTGTTCCAAAAGCAATAATCGGAGAAACGAAATTGGGAATATAGAATCCGAAACTGTCTAAAATCATTATTATTCCCAAAAATAATATTGAATACATCGCTCCGTTTTTTAAATATTTATACTTTTTTATTCTTTCTATATTGCTTACCGTCAGCTTCCGCAGAACCAATGCCCCCAGACCATTTCCCAAAAGAATTAACGGTATTGAAAACGTAAAAGCAAATGCCCCTATTACTCCGTCTATTGAGAATGTGGAATCCAAAACTTCAAGATAGGCAATTTTACTGATATCCGACATTCTTCCGGCAATAAGTTTCCTTTCTTGTTCTTCAGCGAATTGCCTGAATCCATGGATAATAAAAAATGCGCTAGAGCCTACAACTGCTGCAAATGCGAGCATAGAGTCTTTTTGCAAAGCAAACCAGACTATTAGAGCAAGGAGAATAGAAACAATGGCAAAAAACCAAGCTCCTTGGGCTTGAAAAAATCGTTCTCCTTTTAAGCCAAAATTCTTAGGCTCCAAAAACAGCCAGTTGAAAAATAAAAATAAAAGAAATACTCCTCCTGCCAAAAGCAGCAAAGGCGATGTTCTCTCAACAGCTTCTGCGATTTGAGGGTCTGAAGAAAATGCTGCCAAAAATATCCTAATTATGCCAATCTGGGGATTTGCAATCCATACAATAAGAAGAGGCAGTAAGCCGCGGACCACAAACACAGCAAAAAGAAAACCCCACAAAAGAAACCATTTTCTTGCTCTTTGGCTCATGCCTCTTAATACTTCCGCGTTGATAATGGCATTATCAACGCTGGTGATTATCTCAAACAGCGAAAGCCCGAGAACAGTTAAAATGATAAATCCGAAATCCATAAATTATATTATAGCAAAAAGGCCTATCCAACAACCGTTAGAATTGCCAGGAAAAGAGGGAATTCTTCCCGGCTCCTATTTTCCATTTTGGCTGCTTTGCCAACACTTATTTTATCCGAAGTCCACTCTTCGATTTTCTCTATTACGAACCCTGAATCGTACAGAAATTTACTATAAGCAGAAAGCGGGAAATGAAATGACCAAGTTGCAGGAGATTTTGTTTCGCCCGGATGCATATTTATCGGAATTTTCAGCGGAGTTAAATAACGGTCAATTCTTCGGTATTGAATTTTATTTTTCTCATCAATTCCCCAAGAAGTCTGCCTGGGAATTCGAAAATATGGATGGTTCAGAACTATCAGCAGTTTCCCGCCTTTTTTAAGATAGGACGCCGCATTTTTCAGAGCCAAAAAAGGTTCGGAAATATTTTGCAGAGCCAGAATAAAAACAGCATGGGTAAAATCTTTTTTGGATATCGGAAGAGCCTTGGTGACATTGCCAACCGCATATTTATGCAACGGATTATTATCATTTTTCCGAGCGTAATCTATCAAAGAGGCCGCGATATCAACTCCCTGATAATAAATATTTTTAGGGATTGCCCGTGCCAAAACCCCCTCTCCGCATCCCAAATCCAGAAGGCTGCTCGTGCTGTCCAAGGACAGAAGCGCTAATGATTTTGGGATAACCAAATGCTCGTGGAAATAATGCCCCTTTTCCTTGACCAAATTTTTGTACCACTTAGAAACTTTCTGCCAAGAAGTGTCCATAAAAATTTTTAAAGCTTTTTTACCAAAGAGCCTTTTTCCGTGTCCAAAACATTGTAGCCTAATTTCTTAATTCTGCCTCTCATCTGATCTGCCAAATGATAACTCTGAATTTTCCTTAACTCTTCCCTTTCTTTGACCAGCTTCATTATCTCCTCGGGTACTTCAAGCTTTTGTTCTTGCCCCAGATTTAGACCCAAAACCTGATCCATTTTAAATAAGCTTTCCGCTTTGGCAGATGTCGGATAATCAGACTTTACCAATTCCCAAACAATAGAAAGTGCTTCCGGCATATTCAAGTCATTATTAATTGCCTGCAAAAATCTCTCTTCGAATTCCGCGCAACCCCGCCCGACTTCGCCTGCGAGCGAACTCGCTGGCGGGCGGGCCACCTTCGGCTTTCCCCAAGAAGCAATATCCTCCCTTAAGCGATTTAAGGCTGTTTGCGCTGATTCCAAAGCTTCAAAGGTGAAATTTGCTTCCTGGCGGTAATGAGTCTGCAGATAAAGATAGCGAAGCGCCAAAGGCTCAAACCCTTTCTTAACAATATCTTCGACAGTATAAATATTCCCCAGGCTTTTGCTCATTTTTTGCCCGTCAACCAGCAGGAAATTATGATGCACCCAGTATTTAACAAACGGTTTGCCTGTCGCGGCTTCGCTTTGGGCTATTTCATTGGCATGATGAATGGCAATATGGTCAATTCCTCCGGTATGAATATCCAAAGTTTCCGTTTCCAAACCTTTTATCGCCATGGTTGAACACTCGATATGCCAGCCGGGAAATCCAATACCAAAAGGGCTTTCCCATTCCATAGCTCTTTTGGAATCCTTAGGACTGAATTTCCAAAGAGCGAAATCCGACGGATGTTTTTTGCCTTTAACCATTTCCACTCTTGCGCCCGCTTTCATGTCCTTAAGATTTTGGCCGGAAAGCTTGCTATAGTTTGCAAATTTCGAAGTATCAAAATAAATCCCGTCATCTATTTGGTATGTGTATCCTTTCTCTTCAAGCGCCTGGATAAAGACAATTTGCTCCTTAATATAATCTGTTGCCTGCATCACCAGATCCGGTTTTTTGATATTCAAAGCTTTCGCGGATGCAAAAAACTGCTTTTCGAATTTTTTGGCAATTTCCCAAACGCTTAATCCGAATTTCTTTGCCCCCTTTTCCATCTTATCCTCGCCTGTATCCGCGTCCGAAACCAAATGCCCGACATCCGTAATATTCATCACGTGCTTAACCCTAAAATTATTAAAATCCAAAACTCTAATCAAAATATCATCACCTGCATACCTTCTCATGTGTCCAATGTGCTGATAATCATAAACCGTAGGACCGCAAGAATAGATATTAACCTTTGGTGAATTAATCGGCTTAAATTCCTCAATTTTCCGAGTCAGGGTATTATGAATCTTTAGCATTAAGAAGATTATACTATTTAGACATGAGCGATGCCAATAGAGGAAACTTGAGGATTATTTCTTTTTCTAGAGATTTTCTTTCTTTCTCTTTCTTCTCTCAATAAATCAACAACACTATCAGCACAAAAATCGACTTCATCGCCTGGCTTAAGCTTTTCAACTTCGCAGGCTATTACATCTATATATTCTCCCCCTAAAAATCTTGCTCTTACGGTATCTGTCTCCAAACCTATAACCATAGAAGCAACTAAATCATGCCCATTTATCCCACAAACTTCCCATGTAGAAACGTGAGGTTTTCCGTTAAGAAATCCTCTAACGAAAAATTGATCTCCTTTTCGAACAGTTGTTCTATTGCCTTTCTCGTCTGTATATGTCTCCCTTGTTCGTCCTCTATGTTTTTCCATACCTTATAGTATAACACATTATTCTGGGCTAAGCAATGCTTTATCCCGATGCGCCGGGATATTTTTCCACTCTTTCTCTTGCTCTTTGAATTAAAGCCGGCGGTTTCTTCTCTTCTTTTCTTTGCAGCTCTGCCATTTCTTGCTTCTTTTCTTTCTCCGCTTTTTCTGCCGGTCTTTCTTCTTGGGGCTTCGGCGGATTAACTAATTTCCCATAATACTCTTTGTGCAGCTTTTGCCTAAGAGCCATTAGCTTTTGCTGTTCTTCCGGAGTTTTATCGGCAATTTGTTTGGCAAATTCAGAATCGTCGGGTTTTGGAAACTGCGAAGTGTCTTTTGGTTTTTCACTTGGCGCATACAAACCTTTTACAATCTCTTTCGTAGCCTGCTCATCGGAAGATTTTGGTTCGGGAGTTTGAGTAGCAGTATCGGTTTTCAAACCAAACTCCGAAGCAACATCGCCTGCCATCTCTTCAGGTTTTTTAATAATTTCCTTACCTGTTTTTTTGGCAATACTCCCCAACTGCCCTAATGCCTTGCCCAAAATTCCGCTATCATCCATAACTGCTGTAATACTACCAATAGTACCAATAACCCAATAAACAAATCAATGATTCAGTCGTCATTTACCGTTAAGCAGTCACCAAAACCCTTTTAGCATCCGTTCTGGTTTTGGGCTTCTGAAATCCTTTTGCTTCAAGCAGATCGTCAAATGCCATCTTGCGATCTTCGCCTGTCCGTATACGATCGAAAATATCTTCCGTATCCTTAATACTAATTTGAGAAAGGACTGTTCGGTAAATTTTATTTCGTCCAATAGAATCTTTCGCTTTTCCAGAAGCCCACTGCTCTAATTCGTCTCTAAATAATAATTCTAAGGAAATTTTAGAAATCAGTTCGTCACCTATATCCCTATTAAACAAAACGCTTCTGATTCCCTCTTCCGTATAGCTAAAGATTTGAGGCATATTGTTAAATGCCCTATGCACTTCTTGTTTATTTTCTCTAAGAGTTCTAAAGACGCTCGTATGCGCTGCTCCCAAATTCAGTAAAACATTCAGCCTTTCCCTATTCTTGAGTTCGGGATGCTCCTTAAGAAGCTCTTTTATTTTTGGTCCTAAATTCAAAAGTATATAATTTTCCCTTTCCTTTTGCGCTTGAGTAAGGTCTTTTATGGCGTTTCTAATGTGCTCCAAATATTCCACAAAACTGGTATTTAATGCTGGTGCATCCGTAAGCTCGGCCCATCTGCTCAACTGATCTACGTTTTCCCAAAAAATAGGATTAGTTGCGGAAACATCTGCGAAAATAATCGGCTTATTGGAATTATAAAGTATCCTTAAATCTGCTAATTTAGCTTTGCGAGAGGAAGGATTCAGGCGTTTTACCGCATCGTCTGGCTCAAGACTGCCTTCCGAAACACGTTGAAAAATTTCTAAAGTTTCAGGCGTCCAACTGGGATATTCAGGAACGTAAACATCAGCTTTCGCAAACTCTTTTTTAAGTCCTCGTTGGTCTTCTCCGGTTTTGTGACCGCCGTAGAAAATATTAATTGCGATTGGAAGTTCCGATTTAACCGATCCTTCTTTCTGTTTTGTCTCTTGAAGTTCTGCTGTTGCTTCCATATTTTAATATTCGCTTCGGCCTTCCATTGCTCTTTGGAGTGTGACTTCGTCGGCGTATTCGATATCTGCTCCGACCGGCAGTCCCCGTCCTATCCTTGTAATTTTCAATTTTAAATTTTCAATTTTTAATTGCTTCGCAATATACATCGCCGTTCCTTCACCCTCCATAGTCGGATTCGTGGCTAGAATTACTTCTTTTATCCCATTTCCGTTTTTGGAATTCTTGATTCTGTCCAAGAGTTGTTTTATATAAATTTCATCCGGCCCGATATTATTAAGCGGATCTATCCTTCCGTGAAGCACATGATAGAGTCCTTTGTATTGTCCGTTTTTTTCCAAAGCAATAATGTCCAACGGCTCTTCCACTACGCAAATAGTTGAACTGTCTCTTGCCTGATCCGAGCATATATCGCACGGGTTACTTTCTCCAATTGAGAAACAGGATGAACAAATAACAGTTTCTTTCTTTAGGCTTTGAACTGAAGAAGCAAACTTATCCAATTCACCTTGCGGAACGTGCAAGAGGTAAAATGTAAGCCGCTGCGCAGTCTTGGGACCAACTCCGGGCAATCTCTCAAATGCCTCGATCAGATTTTGTATGGCTTTTGGGATTTTCATAAATTTTCTATCACTATCCTGGCGATTGAAAGGATTTGAAGCTTGGAAAATTGTTTTTCTTTCGGCACAAAAACGCTATCCGTAACGTATAATTTCTCTGCTTTTATTTTTTTCAGAATTAATTTCGCATTCTTGGCAAAAATCGCGTGTGTTGCGAAAATCCAAACTTTCGCTATTCCCTTTTTCTTCAAGAAATTTACTGCCTTATCTATGGTTAGTCCGCTTGCAATCATGTCATCCACGATAAAGGCGAAACGTCCTTTGAGCTGGATATTCGGCGCTACATGAATATTTTTAATTTTAATTTCTCCTGTTTTTAGATTTCTTTCCTTCTCTATGCTTGCGTACGGCATATCTCCTAGAAGTTCCGAAAGCAACTTGACCCGTCTTATTCCTCCCATATCAGGAGAAATCAGAATTGGCGATGCTCCGGATAATGCTCCGCCCTCCGATATTGCTCTTATTTTTTCGGCGAAAAGAGGCAAAGCAGATAAATGAGCTATTGGGATAGCAAAAAACTCCGGAATTTTTATGGAATGGAGATCAAAAGTGATAATTTTGTCTGCGCCAACCGCCTGCAGAGTTTTTATCATCACCTCTATGGAAACCGCTTCTCCCTCTCGAAATACATGGTCTTGCCTTTGGTAACCAAGATACGGAACAATTACTATTACGGATTGTGCCCCGCTTCGCTTCAAAGCATCCACGATAAAGAAAAGCTCAATATAGTTTTCGTTAACATTTGGAGATGTGCTTTGAACAACTAGGCAATTTTCATCGATTACTTCATCTAATACTCTTACTCTTTTTTCGCCGTCGGGAAAAATGTGGATTTCCAAAGGAGATAGGGTAAGTCTTAAGCCTTCGGCAATTTTCTTCGCCAAAGGTTCATTGGAGGTTCCGCTAAAGATCTTCATAACCCTATTCTACTATTGGGCTAATCACTAATCAACAGGGTGTATGCGTTGCGGACATTTTAGACATTCCTCCTTCCAGGATTAGATAATCCAC
>CAYPUE010000017.1:14771-16977 GCA_964414015.1 uncultured Gammaproteobacteria bacterium | reverse complement strand
ATTTCAGCCAATAAAACTAAGACTTGGCTGATAGTTATCATATTTGTTTTATTCATAACAACTATTATTTTTGTGTATAGTAAGGCTTCCGGGTATGGATTATCCTATGCAGGAATAGGACTTGTTATTTCGGGTCTGATAAGTTTTGGCAGCTATTATTATTCGGATAAGATGATTTTGGGAATGTCTAAGGCTAAACAAATCGCCAAAAAAGATAATCCTGCGCTTTTTAGAATTGTGGAAAATTTATGTATTGGAGCAGGGATTCCGATGCCCAAAATTTATATTATTGAAGATTCTGCGCCGAATGCATTCGCAACAGGAAGAGACCCTAAACACTCGGTTGTTTGCGTAACAACGGGAATTTTGGAAAAATTGGATAAGGCTGAACTCGAAGGAGTTATTGCCCACGAATTATCCCATGTTCGAAACTACGACATAAGGCTAATGTCAATTGTTGTAATTTTGGTAGGGTTGGTTGCTCTCCTAGCTGATTTTTTTATGAGGAGTTTATGGTATGGAGGCGGCCGAAGAGATAGGGGGGACAGGAGCAATACTCAAGGAATATTTTTACTTATAGGCATTTCCTTGGCAATACTTTCCCCGATCATTGCCACCCTAATTCAACTGGCAGTTTCCAGAAAAAGGGAATTTTTGGCGGATGCGTCAGGCGCTTTGCTTACACGCTATCCGGAAGGCTTGGCTTCCGCTCTTGAAAAAATTTCCAAAGACAAAGAACCCCTAGAAGTCGCAAATAATGCAACAGCACATCTATACATAGCCAATCCATTTAAAAATAAAATATCCAGAAGCTGGTTCGCCAATCTTTTCAACACCCACCCTCCAATAGAAGAAAGGATAAAGATTCTTCGTTCAATGTGACGAGCGTAACGAGTCATATGAACTTACTTTTAATTTTCTTAGGGAAATTTATTATTTTCGTAAGCCGACTGTTCAATTTAGGTAACGGATCTACTTGGCCGGGACATATTGCATTGTTAATAAATAAAAACTTTATCAAAGATATGCTAAAGTCCAAAGGCCAACGACCAAAGACTATTTTAGTTGCCGGGACAAACGGCAAAACTACAACGTCAAAGCTCATCGAAACTATTCTTGAAAAGAATGGCGAAAGAGTTTTTCAAAATACTGCCGGCGCAAATCTTCTCAACGGCATTGCGTCTAGTCTATTACTACATAGCAGTATACTTGGTGTTGTAAATTATGATTTTGCAATTTTTGAGATTGATGAAAATACATTGCCGCTTATTTTAAAAGAAATTAGCAATCCGGATTTTGTCATAATTTTAAATTTGTTCCGTGACCAGCTGGACCGCTATGGAGAAGTAAATGCAATTGCTAAAAAATGGTCTGATGCGCTTAGGAAGCTTAATAAAAAAACTACTGTTATTTTAAATGCGGATGATCCGCAAGTTGCAAGTTTGAGGCTACACCCCAAGGGTGTAAACGTAAAGTTCTTCGGACTTAACGATAAAAACTTGGCTACGTCTGAAAAACAACATGCAGCCGATTCGAACTATTGCCCCAAGTGTGGTTCCAAGCTCGATTATTCTGCGATTTACTATTCTCATTTGGGGAATTGGACGTGTCCAGGATGCGGTAACGCACGACCAAAATTAAATCTTTCAACTTCATCTGTTTTTCCGCTTTTGGGAATTTACAATCGTTATAACACTATTGCCGCAATACTTTTAGCTCAAGAGATTGGCATAAATAAAAATAAAATAATTTCCGCATTAAAAGATTTTCAGCCTGCGTTCGGAAGACAGGAAGCTTTAGATATAAATGGCAAAAAAATACAGCTTTTTCTTTCCAAAAATCCCACTAGTCTTAACGAGTCTCTGAAAACTATTTCTGATTTAAAAGCCAAGAATTTATTGTTAGTCCTAAACGACCGAATTCCTGACGGAAGAGACGTTTCCTGGATTTGGGATGTAGATTTCGAAGGAATCGTTAATAAATTTAAAAATATTATCATATCTGGCGATCGAGCTTACGACATGGGCTTAAGAATAAAATATACCCAATGCATAACTCATGATTCTTTATTCGTAATTCAAGAATATCTTGGAAAAGCAATCGCATTGAGTTTGGAAAAAACTCCTAAATTTGAAACTCTATATATTCTTCCAACCTATTCCGCAATGCTCGAAGTCCGTAAAATCTTAACAGGCAGAAAAATTCT
>CAYPUE010000017.1:0-14671 GCA_964414015.1 uncultured Gammaproteobacteria bacterium | reverse complement strand
CCACTCTGAAAGAAATGATTGAAGACGGCGTTCCGGGACTTTATATTTGCGGAGCATATCAATTCTTGGGAAAATATTATAAAGAAGCCAACGGAAATATTATCAAAGGTCTTGGAATTTTGGACACTTATACCGAAAATCCCGGGGCAAACCATCCACGCCTTATCGGAAACATCGCAATAGATGCAAATAGCGTATGGCAAATAGCATGTAGCAGTGATCTTACCATAAGCCATATGCCACGTGCTATGCGCTTGATAGTCGGTTTCGAAAATCATGGAGGAAGAACTTATCTTGGGAAAAATATAAAGCCTCTAGGAAAAGTAATCAAGGGATTTGGGAATAACGGAACTGATAAAACAGAAGGCGCGATATATAAAAACAGTTTCGGGAGCTATCTTCACGGCCCAATTCTGCCAAAAAATCCAAGTTTTGCAGATTTACTAATTAAACTTGCTCTTGAAAAAAAGTACCCCGATTCCCCTATCAACCTCTCCCCTCTCGATGATTCCCTGGAAACCCAAGCACGAAAATCAATTGCTAAAAGATTAGGTATTGAATTATAATGAAGGTATGAAGATTGATGTAAGTCATGTTGCGAAGTTGGCTAATCTTTCTCTAAAGTCAGAAGAAAGAGAAAAGTTTGAAAAACAATTATCGGAAATCCTAACCTACGTTGAAAAACTAAAAGAAGTTGATACGGAAAATGTAGAAATTACAAGTCAGGTAACCGGACTTGAAAATGTTACACGAAAAGATGAAGCGAAACCTTCTTTGTCTCAAAATGATGCTTTGTCCAACACGAAATCTCAACATAACGGTTTTTTCAAAGTGCCAGCAATACTCACGGAATTATGAAGGATTAATGATAAATGATTAATGATAAATTGAAGCTTAACGAGTTAACGATAAAACAAGCGAAAGAAGGATTAAAAACAAAAAAGTTTTCGTCGGTTGAATTGACAAAAGCCTGCCTTGAGCAAATAAAAAAATACAATCAAGATTTGAACGCTTTTATTACAGTAACCGAGAAAGAAGCTCTAGAGCAAGCCGCAAAAGCTGACGATTTAATTTCAAACGGACAAAATTTGCCGCTTCTCGGAATTCCTTTCTCAATGAAAGACGTTTATTCGACAAAAAGAGTTAAGACTACGGCTGGCTCTAAAGTATTAGATAATTATATTCCAGTATATAGCTCTACAGTTTATCAAAAGCTCATTGATGCGGGAGCAATACTTTTGGGAAAAACCAATTGCGATGCTTGGGGACATGGAGCATCTACTGAAAATTCCGACTTTGGCCCAACCAAAAATCCCTGGAACAAAAATTACGTTGCTGGGGGTTCGAGCGGTGGCTCTGCAGCTGCACTAGCATCAAATATGACAATTTTCGAAATAGGAGAAGATACCGGCGGATCAATTCGGCTCCCCGCTTCATTTTGTTCGGCAGTTGGTCTTAAAGTAACATACGGTCGTGTCTCGCGGTATGGTGCGGTAGCCTATGCGTCGTCGCTTGATACCATGGGACCAATGGCAAAATCCGTAGGCGATGCCGCACATCTGCTTAATGTCATTGCTGGAAAAGATGAGAAAGATGCCACAAGTTCTCCAAAGGAAGTTCCTAATTATGCTTTGAACCTTGGAAAAAATATTAAGGGCATACACATTGGCCTACCTAAAGAATTTTTTGGAAAAGGTTTAGATCCGCAAGTAAAAAATGCTGTTTATCAAGCTCTAAAAATTCTTGAAGGAAAAGGGGCAAGAATCGTTAATGTTTCAATTCCTTCGGTTGAATACGGAATCGCAACCTACTATATTATTGCTCCAAGCGAAACAAGCTCAAATTTAGCTAGGTATGATGGAATTAGATTTGGCAACAAAAGGAAAACTTTCGGGGATGAAGCAAAACGTCGCATTATGATTGGAACATATGCATTATCTGCAGGATATTATGATGCTTACTATAAAAAGGCTATGCAAATCAGAACCTTGATTAAAAATGATTTTGAAAAAGCATTTAAAAAATGCGATGTAATTCTTTCTCCTGTTTCGCCAACTCCACCTTTTAAGATTGGCGAGAAAACGAACGATCCTCTACAAATGTATCTTGTTGACATTTACACTGTTCTTATTAATCTTGCGGGGATACCGTCTCTTGCTCTACCATGTGGATTTTCAAAAGAAAACCTTCCGATCGGAATGCAGATTTTGGGACCGCAGTTTTCAGAAGCTACGCTATTTCAAATCGGACACGCATACGAACAAGCAACACAATGGTATAAACAAAAACCAAAATTAGCAAATGGCGAATAGCGTATGGCACATAGCAGATATATCGCGAGAATGAAAGGAATATTAAGAAATGACTAATCAAAAGCCACAAGCAACAAGCTTTAAGCCCGTCATTGGACTTGAAGTTCATGTTGAATTAAAAACAAAAAGCAAGATGTTTTGTTCATGCAAAGCAGAATATTTTGGAGAAAAACCAAATACTAACACTTGTCCTGTTTGCCTTGGCCTTCCCGGAGCGTTACCGGTACCCAATCAAAAAGCAATTGAATGGTGTGTAATGATTGGACTTTCTTTAGGCTGCGAAATACCTCTTTTTTCCAAGTTTGATAGAAAAAATTATTTTTACCCTGACCTTCCGAAAGGATACCAAATAAGCCAGTATGATGAACCGTTTTGTTTAAATGGGGAGCTAACGTTAAAAAATGGGAAAAAGATTGGCATAAGAAGAGTTCACATGGAAGAAGACACGGCCAAATTGATGCATCAATTTGGAAATCAAAAATCAAAAATCAAAAATCAAAATGACGAAGGATATTCATTGATAGATTTTAATCGGAGCGGTGTTCCTCTGGTAGAAATAGTGACAGAACCGGATTTTGAAGAGGCTTCGGAAGTTGTTGAATATCTTAAAAAACTCCAGCAAATTGTACGCTATCTTGATGTTTCAGACGCAGATATGGAAAAAGGAAATATGAGGCTTGAACCAAATATATCCTTAAGGATAAATGATAAAGGATTAATTAATAAATTACCGATATATAAGGTCGAGGTGAAAAATATCAATTCGTTCCGCTTCGTTGAAAAGGCAATCGAGTATGAAATAAGAAGGCAAGAGGAAATTTTAAATGCTGGGAAAACCCCCGTACAGGAAACCATGGGCTGGGATGAGAAGAAAGAACAGACTGTTTCTCAAAGAATTAAGGAGGAAGCAAATGATTACCGTTATTTTCCTGAACCTGACATTCCGCCAATTCGTTTCACTCAAAATGAAATATCAAAAATCAAATCTCAAATTGGAGAATTGCCGGAGAATAAATTAATAAGATTCCAAAAAGAATTTGACTTATCCGATTACTATGCAGAAATTTTAACCAGAGAAAAAGAAACTGCGGATTTTTTCGAAGAGACAGTGAAGGTTGGCAAAAAACATAATATCAATCCGAAACAAATAGCGAATTTTCTAATAAATAGAGATGTCGATATTCATACTGCTCTCCCCGCCCAATTAATACAAACTGTTTTAAACACGACCCAAACAGACCAGATAGATGAAAAAGAATTGGGTAAAATAATAGATAAAGTTCTAAAGGAAAATCCCAAAGCAGTTTCCGACTACAAAAATGGTAAGCAAAATGCGATAATGTTCTTAATTGGACAAGTTATGAAAAATTTCAAGCAAAAAGTAGACGCTAAGATTGTAAGGAAAAAGATGGAGAGAATAATAGAGGGGTGACTGTATGGCAGAAGCAAACGCAGAAATAAAAACTAGCAAAAATCCGACAATACAAAACTCTGTAGATCAAGAGGTAATAAAACTGCATAAAAAAAATCCAGATGCGCCGCTCAGCGTAATTAATAGCCACGCACGAGATCGAGTTGCGCATCAGCTTAACCAAAAACGCCTAAGACAAGAGCTTTCAGTCTTTAGAGAAACATCTATGGTAGATGCGTTAACGCAACTGCCAAATTATAGATGGCTTAAGGAAACGTTAAGAATAAGCAAAAATAAAGCAGCAAGGGCATTACGAGAAAGCACTCAAAAAAAAGTATTAGACGATAAAGGTTTTTTTCTTATTATATTCGATATCGATAGGTTTAAAAAAATAAACGATACATACGGACATAGCGTAGGAGATGAAATTTTAAAAATAATAGGTCAACTGGAAAAAAGAACAGAGGAGCCTATCGCAAGGCTGGGAGGAGACGAATTTGCGCAGATAATAAACGGTGGAGTAAACGAAAAAGATGTAGGTAAACTTATAAAAAGGTACAAAGAAAAATTTGAAGAATTAGCAAAAAAGCTTATTACGGAAGAGCACAGAAGGCAATTTGGAGAACCAACGAAGGAATTCGGATTCCCCTCGCTAAATCTAAGTTTTGGGATAGCTCAATACAAAAAAGGTTACACGGAAAAGGAGTGGATGGCTGCAGCGGATATGGCTTTATACGAAGCGAAAAATGCAGGTAGAAATAGAGCATATATTGCGGATGCTATAAATGGTATGGAAATAGAAGCTAGGGAATTACCGATGACTTCATAAATTTTATGGCGGAGTTTGTTCATCTGCATAATCACAGCGAATATTCTCTTTTGGATGGTTTGTCCAAAATACCTCAAATGGTAAAACGCGCCAAGGATCTGGGGATGAAAGCGCTTGCCATCACAGATCACGGGAATATGTATGGCACGATTTATTTTTATAAAACCTGCTTGGAAGAAGGAATAAAACCGATTATCGGCTGCGAAATGTATATCAGCAGACGGTCAAGACACGATAAAGAGGCAGGCCTGGATACCGACTCCAATCATCTTATTCTTCTAGCAGAAAATAACACAGGATACAAAAATCTTATGAAAATAATTTCCATTGCCAATCTTGAAGGGTATTATTATCGCCCTCGATCGGACATGCAGCTTTTGAAAGAAAATCATGAAGGCTTAATCTGTTTATCTGCTTGCGTAAATGGGTATGTGTCTGAACCGCTTATTCAAGGACAAGAGGAAACAGCAATAAAAAGAGCCACAACGCTTTCTGAAATATTTGGCAAGGATCATTTTTATTTAGAGCTGCAAAAACATATTGACGTAAAAGATCAGGACTCTCTAAATGAAAAGCTGATAGCGCTTTCCAGGAAACTGGGAATTCCGCTTGTCGCAACTAATGACAATCATTACATAAATAGTGCCGATGCCGAAGCTCAAGAAGTCTTGCTTTGTATTCAGACCCAGACAACTTTGCAAACAAAAAATAGAAGGCTCTCGATGATCTCTTCGCCTGATTTTTATATGAAAACTCCCGATGAAATGCAAGGACTTTTTATCCAAACGCCTGAAGCAATTAAGAACACGGTTAAAATTGCGGAAATGTGCAACATAGAAATAACTTTGGGTAAGTGGATTATGCCGGCATTTGAAGTTCCAAACAAAAAAACTACGGCTGAATATATCAAAGAAAAAGTTAAGGAGGGATTAATAAAACGTTATAAAAAAATAACGCCGATAATTAAAGACAGGGCTGATTACGAACTGTCAGTGATACTAAAGAAGGGTTATGAAATGTATATTCTAATTGTCGCTGATTTTGTTAATTGGGCGAAAAGCCATGGGATTACTGTAGGTCCAGGAAGAGGTTCTAACGCAGGATCAATAGTGTCTTACGCTTTGGCAATATCGGACGTGGATCCCTTGTATTTTAAACTGCCATTTGAAAGATTCCTTAATCCGATGCGGCCATCCCCTCCTGATATAGATTTGGATTTCGCGGATAACCGGCGCGACGAGGTTATAGAATACGTTACTAAGAAATACGGGAAAGATAAAGTAGCCCAAATCATAACCTTTGGAACTATGGAAGCAAGGGGATCAGTAAGAGACACGGGAAGAGCTCTTGGTATGCCTTATTCTGCGCCTGACAGAATATCAAAAATGATACCTCCGGGATGGCAGGGACATGCAATGACAATAGATAAAGCATTAGAGCAGTCTTCTGATTTGAGAATCGCTTATAGCATCGAGTCAGAAACAAAAAGATTGCTTGATCTGGCAAGAAAAGTAGAAGGAGTTGTAAGACATGCCTCAATGCATGCCGCGGGAGTTGTTATCGCGGATAAGCCCTTAATCGAGTACACGCCGCTTCAGAAAGAAACAAACGGTGAAAAAATAATTACCCAATACGATATGTACACCGTAGGAGAAGACGGAGTCGGACTTTTAAAGATGGACTTTCTAGGGCTTAGAAATTTAACGATTATTCAGGAGGCTCTGCGTTTCATAAAAGAAAATCAGGGAATAAAAATATTTTTACCTGACCTTCCGCTTGATGATAAAAAAACATACGACTTATTATCGTCAGGAGAAACCACCGGAATTTTCCAGCTCGAATCTTCCGGCATGAGAAGATATATCAAAGAATTAAAACCTACTTCTATATTCGATTTGCAGGCAATGGTTGCTCTCTATAGACCCGGACCGATGGCAAATATTCCAGAATTTATTTTAAGGAAACATAATCCTTCGCTTATTAAATATCCTGACCCGCGCCTTAAAGATATCTTAAAAGAATCCTATGGGGTGATTACATTTCAAGATGACGTTCTCTTAACTGCGATTGCCGTTGCGGGATATTCTTGGCTTGAGGCAGACAAATTAAGAAAAGCAATTGGGAAAAAAATTACTTCCGAAATGAAAAAGCAGCATGATCAATTCGTGGATGGCTGCATAAAGAATGGCATGCTAAAGAAAAAAGCCGAATCTCTTTGGATCTTGTTTGAACCATTTGCAGGATATGGCTTTAATAAGGCACATGCTGCAGGTTATGCCACAATCGCCTTCCAAACTGCTTATCTTAAAGCACACTTCCCTGTTGAGTTTATGACCGCACTTCTTACGGCTGAATCAAGAGGTACTACTGGTCCGGTGAAAAATGAAAAGATAGCGCAGGCCGTAATGGAATGTCGAAGGCTAAACGTCAAAGTCTTGCCCCCGGATATCAATAAATCCGATACCAACTTTACTATCGAAGAAAAAACCAAAATACGATTCGGTTTATCTGCGATAAAAAACGTTGGAGAAGCGGCGATGAAAGGCATTTTGGCAGCAAGAAGCAAAGGTCCATTTGAAAATTTAGAAGATTTTTGTTCACGTGTTGATCTGGGTCCTGTAAATAAAAAAACCTTAGAAAGTCTGATAAAAGCAGGAGCAATGGATTACTTTGGCAATAGAGCCAAATTATTAATTAACTATTCTGAAATAATTGAAAATTTGCACCAAAAGAAAAAACAAACGAGTGTCGGACAGACTAGCCTATTCCAAGATGATGATGCTGGTCAAAATCCCAAAAATTTGAGACAAAACGACATTGAAGACTTTTCTCCTTTGGAAAAATTGTCATTTGAAAAAGATTTTCTTGGGTTTTATTTAACCTCTCATCCCCATGCTGATAAACTGCTCTCTTTGAAATCCTTAATCACCCATGAGATTGAATTAGCAGGAGAAGAAAAGGAAGGTGAGAAAGTGAAAATAGGAGGAATTATAGAAAATTCCAGAAGAATATTTACAAAGAAAAACAATAATGAAATGGCATTTTTAACTATTGGAGATGAAAAAGGCTTATCGATAGAATGCGTGGTATTCCCTAAAATTTTTAGCCGGTATAAATATTTATTAATTAAAGACTCTGTGGTTATAGTCGAAGGATATATTGATGGAAAAAATGACAGACCGACAATAATTGCAGAAAAGATTTCAACAATTAATTAATTTCTTCTTGACTTATGCTTAAATTATATTTAGAATTATAGAGTTATATGATTTCATTTTCCTCAGAAGCTATCGCTCATTTAGGATCTTTCAAAATCACAAACTCCCTTCTAGACATATTATTGGTAGACTGCATATTGGTGATGTTAGTGTTCTTTGTAAGAAATAAGCTTTCCTTAATCCCCGGTTTATTGCAAAACGCTGTAGAATTTTTAATAGAGGGATTTTATACTTTAACAGAATCAATCGCCAATAAAAATGCCGGAAAAATTTTCCCTTTTTTTGCCACTTTTTTTATTTTTATCCTTATCGTTAATTGGAGCGGTCTTATACCAGGTGTGGGGACAATAGGTTTTTTTGAAGACAAAAAACTTGTCCCTATTCTAAGAAGCGGCGCTAGCGATTTGAACGTCACGCTGGGACTCGCATTAGTATCGGCTGTTGCTACTCACGCACTTAGCATACAAACTTTGGGAATAAAGAGCTATCTTAGTCGTTATTTCTCAATAAATCCAATCAACCTTTTCATAGGTATCTTGGAAATAATTTCAGAAATTACAAAAGTTATATCATTATCTTTTCGTCTTTTTGGTAACATTTTTGCAGGGGAAGTTGTCCTTGCCACAACAAGCAGCATGATCGCATTTATTTTCCCTATACCATTTCTTCTTTTGGAAATAATCGTTGGTTTCGTACAGGCCTTAGTATTTAGCATGCTGACAATGACTTTTATGGCAATTCTTACAACGCCGCACCACGAGGGAGAAACGGCTAAGGAGGTGAGCAGCAGATGAACTTTAGTATTTCGGGAGGTCTAATTATAGCTATTGGAGGCATGTTGCCCGCATTGGCAATCGGACTTATCGGAGCTAAAGCTATGGAGTCAATTGGCAGAAACCCTGAAGCTTCCGGAAGAATTCTTCCGGCCATGCTTTTAGCTATGGCATTTGCAGAAGCAATTGCTATTTATTCTCTAATCCTAGCATTTCTTAAATAAGTTTGTTCTTGTTTAAAGATTAGGTATTCATATTTACTATGGAGATTATTAAAAATTTCGGGCTTGATCCTGTATTTTTGGCTGCCCAAGTCATTAATTTCTTAATTATTCTTTACGTTCTCAAAAGATTCCTTTATAAGCCAATCTTGGAATTGTTAAGAAAAAGAGAAGAGGCAATTAAAGAAAGCGTTAGGAAAAATGAAGAGGCACGTATGCTTTTGGAGAAGGCAAGCGCTGAAGAAAAAGCAGTTTTAAAAAGAACTGAAGCTTTTGCCAAAAAGATTATCGATGATGCCAAAAGTCACGCAACGGAAACGGCTAAAAAAATCGAAGAACTTTCTAAAAAACAGACAGAAAAAATTCTTGCCGATGCATCTTTACAGATTAAAAGAGAAGCTGTCGAAACGGAAAAAAGATTAACCTTAACGGTAAGTAGAGTGGCAATTGAATTTTTAAAAAAATCGTTAAGGCAATTATTTTCTGAAAAAGAGCAAAAGGAAATTCTAAAAAAAGCCCTAAAAGAAATAAAAATATAATATTAATCTATGAGCATCAAAAAAATAAAAATGTTGGTTTTAGCAAGTTATATAGACAAAAAACTAGATCCCGATAGAATAAATAAGATAGTAAAATTATTAACTAGAAAAGATTTAAAAGTATATATAAAACTATTAAAAAATTATGAAAAACAGAATACAGTTATCGTAAGCTTGCCTTTTCTGTATAATGATAAAAAGAAGTTTTCCAAAATATTCAAAGGTAAAAAAATTATTTATAAAGAGGACACAAGTCTTATGACAGGAGTTAAGATTGTAAATAACGACATTGTTTATGAATACGATTTAAAAAATACCCTGGAGGATATTGCTACCCATATTGCTCTTACCTATGATTGACGCAGATAAAATTATCAAACAGCTCGAAGAAAGACTGGCAACGTTTCAGGGAAACGCCAAAACCCAAAATATTGGAATAGTTGAGAAGAACACAGATGGAGTGATCGCGGCTTCCGGACTATCTCAAGCATTTATGGGAGAGCTTGTGGCTTTTGCTAAAAATAAAATGGGCGTAGTGCTGAATTTAGACGAAGACAATGTCTCCATATTAACTTTGGGCAAAAGTGATGACATTAAAGAAGAAGATACCGTGAAGACAACCGGAAGAATATTGAGCATAAACGTATCCGACGATATACTCGGGAGAGTTGTAAATCCCTTAGGAGAACCTCTGGACGGAAAATCAAAGATTAAAAAAGGAAAAGATATGCCTCTTGAGAAAATTGCAGCAGGGGTAGTGGACAGGGAACCTGTAAATACACCTTTGAAAACAGGAATAAAAGCCATAGATGCATTAATACCGATAGGCCGAGGACAACGAGAGCTGATTATTGGCGACAGACAAACCGGAAAAACAGCTATCGCGATTGACACTATCATCAATCAAAGACCAAAAAATAAAAAACAAAAACCGGTAATCTGCGTGTATGTTGCGATTGGACAAAAACAAAGTACTATTGCTCAAGTAATAGATAAGTTAGGGCAAGAAGGCGCCCTAGAGTATTCGATAATTGTTGCTGCAGGGGCTTCTGACTCCCCGTCTTTACAGTATCTTGCGCCATATGCTGGATCTGCAATCGCCGAATATTTTATGGAAAAAGGGGAAGATGCCCTAGTTATTTATGATGACCTTACCAAACATGCATGGGCGTATAGACAAATTTCTCTGGTTTTGAAGCGTCCTGCAGGAAGAGAAGCTTATCCGGGAGACATCTTCTATCTCCACAGCCGGCTTTTGGAAAGAGCTGTTAAGCTAAATAATAAAAACGGAGGCGGTTCTATAACTGCCCTTCCAATTATTGAAACTCAAGCTAATGATATTTCTGCATATATTCCGACGAATGTTATCTCTATTACCGACGGGCAAATATATCTGCAACAAGATTTATTTAATAACGGCATCAGACCCGCAATCAATGTGAGCAGTTCTGTTTCCAGAGTTGGAGGAGCAGCCCAAACGCCGGCGATAAAATCTGTTTCAGGAAAAATGAAGCTCGAGCTTGCTCAATATAACGAGCTGGCAGCTTTTGCTCAATTTGGAAGCGAATTAGATCCAGCGACATTAGCTCAACTTGAAAGAGGCAAGAAAACAATTGAAATTTTGAAGCAACCGCAATACCATCCCCTTGAAGAAAGTTTAGAAATATTAAGCATTTTTGCTGTTGCAAATGGATATCTGGATGACATACAGCTTGAAAGCATTGGTAAATTTGAGACAGGATATCATGACTTCGTAAAAAGAAGCTTCCCAAAGATAATCGAATCGCTTTCAGGAGGACAAAAACCAACAGAACCAACCCTTAAGGAAATACAAAAATCAATTTTGGAGTTTAAAAAAACTTTTAACGCTTAAAAATATGGCTAATATTTTATCCTTAAAAAGAAGAATAAATTCTGCTAAAAATGTTTCTAAAACTACTCATGTAATGCAAATGATCGCCGCTTCCAAGCTCAAGAAAGCTCAAGACGCAGCTTTATCGTCTAAACCGTACGTTGAAAAGCTCACCCAACTGTCCAAAACTCTTTCCGGCAAATTAGAGGGGGAGAGTATACATGACTATATGAAAACTGACCCAACGGCAAAATCCACCCTTCTTATTGTTTTCGCTCCTGACAAAGGCTTATGCGGTGGACTTGTCGCTAATCTTGCACGCGAATTATTACAGTTTGATTCTCAAGAAAAAGATATTAAGTATATAACGGTTGGAAAAAAAGTTGAATCTTTAGTTTCTTCTCTAGGCAAAGACCTATCTGCATCTTTCTCTTTCGGCACAAGATTGCCATCATTTGACTTCGTATATCCGATTGCTGCTCTGGTAAACGATTATTTTCTTAGTAAAAAGGTTAGAAACGTTAAGATACTTTCTACCATATTTTCAAGTTTATTTACACAAGCTCCCGTTATCTCAACCCTCCTTCCTATTGAATTGCCAAACGATAATGCTTTTCCTCAAAAAAACGATTTTACCCTACTTGAACCAAACTCTTCATATTTACTTCCGCCGCTTCTTAAGCATTATCTTGAAATGTCAATCTATCAACATTTACTTGAAAGTTATGTTTCCGAACAAGCAGCAAGAATGATTGCCATGCAGAGCGCAACTGATAATGCGCTTGAAATAGCCAGTGATTTAAATTTAGAATACAATAAACAAAGACAGGAAAAGATTACCAATGAAATATTGGATATTGGCAGCGCTTCTTTTGCCATAAATTATGAATAATAAAAACGAAGGAATTATTATAAGGGTTTCAGGTCCGATTGTGGATGTACTTTTCCCTAATAGCGCACCTCTTATACATGAAGCTTTATCTGTTAAATTAAAAAATGGGAAAAAATTGATTTTGGAGGTCGCACTGTTGATTGGCAGTAACGAGGCAAAAACACTTGCGCTTGGCCCTACGGATGGCTTATTTAGAGGAATGAAGACAGAAAGAACTCTTTCTCCTATAAAAGTTCCGGTTGGAGCTAAAACTTTGGGAAGAATATTTAATGTACTAGGTGAACCCATAGATGGAGCGAGTTTTGATGTTAAGGAAAAAAATGTCTACATGGAACCGATACATCATAGTCCGCCTTTATTGGTAGAACAATCTACGAAACCGCAGATATTGGAAACAGGCCTTAAGGTTATAGACCTTATCGCTCCTTTTACCAAAGGAGGGAAAGTGGCAGTTTTCGGCGGAGCAGGAGTCGGAAAAACAGTTGTAGTTAAAGAATTAATACGCAACATCGCTATGGAACATAAGGGGCACTCGGTTTTTGCCGGAGTCGGAGAAAGGACAAGAGAAGGAAATGACCTTTGGCTGGAGATGAAAGAAGCAGGAGTTTTGGATAAAACGGTTATGGTTTTTGGCCAAATGAATGAGCCTCCTGCAAATAGACTTAGAATAGCGTTGACAGCGTTAACCATGGCTGAATATTTTAGAGATAAGAAACGTGAAGACGTACTATTATTTATAGATAATGTGTTCCGCTTCGCCCAAGCAGGATCGGAAGTGTCTGCGCTTTTAGGCAGAATGCCATCAGCGGTTGGATACCAACCAACACTTGCTTCCGAAATGGGAGAACTGCAAGAAAGAATTACCTCTACGAAACAGGGGTCAATCACTTCAGTTCAAGCAGTCTATGTTCCTGCAGATGACTATACTGATCCTGCTCCTGTTACTATTTTTTCGCATTTAGATGCAACTATAACTTTGGAACGGTCGATTGCAGAGCAAGGGATATATCCTGCTGTTGATCCTCTAGGTTCCACCTCCAGAATGCTTGATGTAAATGTGGTCGGAAAAGATCACTATGATGTTGCCAGGGGAGTCCAGAAGATTTTACAAAGATACAAAGAGCTTCAGGACATCATTGCAATTTTAGGCATTGACGAATTGTCAGCAGAGGATAAACTAGCTGTATCACGGGCGCGTAAGATTCAAAAGTTCTTAAGCCAGCCGATGTTTGTGGCAGAAGTGTTTACAGGACAAAAAGGGAAATACGTTAAAGTTGCAGATACAGTAAGAGGATTTAAGGAAATTTTGGAAGGAAAACATGATAAGCTACCCGAACAGGCATTCTATATGGTGGGAACTATTGAGGAAGCCGTAGCTAAAGGCAAAGGACAATGAGTCTTCTTCTTGAAATAATTACACCGGAAAAAGTCGTCTACAAAGACGAGGTTGATGAGGTTATTATTCCAACTGTAAATGGTGAAATTGCAGTGCTTCCCCACCATGTTAATTTGCTGTCTCAAATTATTCCGGGAGAATTAATTATCAAGAAAGGCGATAAAACAGAATCAATTGCGATAACCGGAGGATTTTTGGATGTAAATAAAAACGGCGTAAACATTTTGGCAGACTACGCTATCAAAGCCGGAGACATCGAGACAGCTAAGGCCAAAGAGGCGCAGGAGAGAGCAGAACGGCTAATGAAGGAAAAAACAACAGATAAGGATTTCAAAATTGCCGAAGCGGAGCTTAGGAAAGCCATTCTGCAATTAAAAGTCGCCACAAAATATAAAAAAGGCTAGCTTAGTATGGATTCGCTTTTATATGATATCCACAAAACTTATGAGGATAATTTCAAGCTTGGTCCGATTGAAATCAACAAATTAAAAAAGCCCTTAATTAAAAAAACCAAAACTAAATATACTTTTCTGGGATTTCCTATTGATATTCCCTTTGGCATTCCCGCAGGACCGTTATTAAACAGCCAGTTTATAAAAGCGGCTTTTGATTTCGGATTTGCAGTTTCAACATATAAAACTGTCAGAAGCGATTCTTTTCCTTGCCATCCGTATCCGAATGTAATATACGTAAAAGCGCCAAAAAAGTTATTTCCTTACAAAACGCCAAGGCTTGTTGCTCAAAGCAAAACAAACAATAAAAAACTTACAATAACTAATTCCTTTGGTGTTCCGTCAAAAAAACCTGAAATTTGGCAAAAGGATGTACGAAAGGCAAAAAATTATGAAAAAAACGGCAGATTATTGATTCTAAGTTTTATGGGAACTGTTGGTAAAAATCAAACGCAAAAGCAATTCATAGAAGACTTTGCTCTTGCGGCAAGGCTTGCTAAAAAAACAGGGGCAAGAGTGCTTGAAGCAAATCTTTCCTGCCCAAACATTGGCAACGAAGGGCTTGTCTGCTACAACTTAAATGTTACTGAAAAAGTATGTCGGGCGATAAGAAAAGCTATTGGCAATACTCCTCTAATATTGAAGGTTGGATATTATAAAGAACTTAAAGATATTAAGGCTTTGGCAAAAATTGCCGATAAATACGCTGATGCGGTGGCTGCAATAAATACCTTACAGGTGGAAGTTGTCGACAAAAACGGTAGACAAGCATTACC
>CAYPUE010000016.1:7708-17411 GCA_964414015.1 uncultured Gammaproteobacteria bacterium | reverse complement strand
TAAGAAATGATTTGGTAAATAACCCAATCAAAACTTCAAATAAAGCGGTTTTGGGCGCAGCAGCAGGTCCAGTGCGACCCGGACCAATCAATGCAACTGTTAACGAAAAACCCGTCGGAGCAGAAACCCCAAAACCCATCCCAACCCCAAGACCTACGGAAAAACCAACACCAGCTTCACCAGAGAAGGAAACAGTTAATCCGATTGTTCTATTACCCATAAAAGTTGAGGAAAAAAATTTATCTCCCGGATGGAAATTTGTTTCCGTCAAAGGTTTCGTTGTGGAGAACAAAAGCAATAAAATTATGCTTATCCCGTTAAATAATAGTGCCTTTAGCAAAAGCGTTCTTAAGTCACAAGAGGGTTTTGCATATAAGAACCCTGACAATAAGGCTGACTGGAACTGTTTCGGCTCTTCAGGTGGTTTCAATGATAGGGAAACTCTTGCTCAGGCGCAGCAAAAAATATCTCCAGACTTATTGAGAATTCTCAAAACAGAAGATAATGCTGTTAATCCTTATTACATACTCAATAGCTTGCCTCCTCATTTTAGAGTTAGGGGCTCATTTAACTATAATACCCGCGGAAACATTTCTGCGGATGACATCCAACTATGCAAAAAAGGTCTTAAATTTATTGCGGGAGAAAAAACATCTGGCTATCGATTAAATGTGCCTAATTTCCCAGAGATCAGCCTGCAAAATGATACCTCATCTGTAGATCAACTTAAATTCCCAACAGACAGACCTGATTCTGATTTTAAAAATCCGAGCACAACTATAAACATTCCTGGCAAAGGTTCTGTCGCTTTTGAGGGAGCAGTTAGCAGAACTTCTATAGCACCGTTTACAGCAGAACTTCCTGGCACCAAAGTAAAGGTTAGGTTCCGTTTCCATAATGACAGTATTGGGTATGATCAGAAATTCATGCTTACGATAAAACTATTTGGAGATGATGGTATCCTGTATACAGCAATGGATGATAGAGCCATGAACATGTTCCCAACCCAACCATTATATTGGGATGGTTATCCTATATATACATATGTTCCTCCAAGCAACGACCAGATCCAAGAAGTTGATATTGTAGTTTCTTCCACGCTAAAAAGTGGGAAATTAATGGTTTCAGGGGATATAAATGAAATTTTCAACCTAACCTTACCAGAAATAACTAATCCAGTTAAGAGGTAATGGTTGGACATTTACTTCCGATATTCCTATTTCTCTTGACAACTTCTTTGAAATAATCCAAACTATAGTTGGTAAATTGTTCATGGTTAATAGTTCATAGTTGGTTCGCATGTAATTTATGAAACTGCCCATTAAAATCCATTTCTTGGCTATTGTTTTTATTCTACTTTCTATTTTCTATCTTCTGCCTTCCGCTACTCTTGCTCAAGCAACTTCTCCCCAGGTAAATCCGTATATTTCTCCCAATACGAATCCTGATGTTCCGAATAATCTGCACAACTGGACGCAGAATGCCATGATTGAAGTGATGTCTGCTCTTTCCTGCCAGTTATCAGGCATTGACCCTACCAATCCCAACCAGCAGTGTCTGGGAGTTGACCAGAAAACCGGCAAAATTGGTTTTGTAGAAAATGGCGGAGGAGCAATCGGCGTAATGGACAAATTAATTACCATGACTTTTACTATGCCTATTCATACAGGCGATTATATCAGCTATTTGTCACAAAATTTCGGTATTACCAAGCAAGCATACGCCCAAGGGGTTGGATTTCAACAGCTTTCTCCGTTTCTTCCGATTTGGGTTGCTTTCAGAAACCTTGTTTACCTTCTCTTTATTCTAGTTTTTGTGGTCATAGGCATGTTTATTATGCTGCGCGTTCAGTTTGATCCAAGAACTGTTATGACTGTCCAGAACCAAATTCCCAAACTGATTATCGGTATTATTCTGGTGACATTTTCTTTCGCCATCGCAGGACTAATGATTGACGCGATGTATATAGTTATCTATTTTGTTTATGGAGTTGCTCTGACAATCCCAGGCGCTAACTTGGGAAATATAAACCTTTCCACTATTCAAGGACAGAGTGCGATATCTGCATTAAGCAACAATATGGATTTAAGTGGCGTAACTAATACTATAGCCTTAAGCTTTAGCGGTGGAATTAAAGATCTACTAAGATTAGGGTCAATATCTCAGAGACCTTTAGACTTCCTTCCTGTTCTTCAACCTGTCTTAGGTGTTGGAAATGTTGCTCTAGGAATTGGGATTAACGGTATTAGCGTTGCGTCAGCCCTCGTAAATTTTATAAGTTCAGCTGCAGGATTTTGGACATATTGGAATGTAACTCATACCCCAAATGCTACCAATATTCCCGTTGTTGATCTTGCGTCATTTTTTGCCAAAAACGGACTAGGAATTGGAGGGGCAGGGGCAACCTATGGTATCGCACAAGGCGTTCTCCGGGAATTCCTTCCATGGGCTATTCCGTATGCTGTAATCATGATTGCAATTTTTGCTGCGCTGTTTAAGCTCTGGTTTGAACTTATCAAAGCGTATACTTTCATTCTTTTTGACATCGTGCTTGCTCCGTTTTGGATTATTTCCTCTTTGACCCCGGGAAACCCAGCAGGTTTTAGCCTATGGCTTAGAGCTGTTCTTTCCAATTTGGCTGTTTTCCCGACAACGATTGTGATGTTCCTTTTGGGCAAATTATTTATTGAAGCATTCAAGAATAAAGCAATTCCGCCTGGTGATTTTTTCGTTCCTCCTCTAATAGGCAATGCGGCAACTCCAGATTTGATAAGTGCTATTGTAGGTATCACTGTCATTCTTACAACTCCGGCTGTTGTTAGTATGGTCAAAAATGCGTTTAAAGCGCCTAATTTCCCTCTTGCCACTGCTGGCAGAATGTTTGGAGTTGGAATGAATGTTAGCGGAGAAACTGTTAAACAGACTGCCGGAACAGTATATGCAGGCATCGCCGGAACCATGCCAACGGCAACGGAAAAAGGAACACCTGCAATACTTAGAAGATTATTTGGAAGATTATAGTCTGTAGCTGATTATTTATTGCTGAAGTTTTGATGTGGCTTTTGAATACTCCCATGCACCGTGCACTACTGGAACGTAGAAAAAATCTCGAAGTAATACCGCTATTATATTAAAAAATAGTAGTCCCTTTTTCTTTTTCAGTTCATCTAAAAATTCTTGGCTTAGAATACCTATTTTTAGAGCTTCGTCCAGCATTGCCCGCTCTTGCGTTTCATTAAGAGATGGGGCAGTAGTTCCTGAATATTGTTGCGCTAAAGAGGTAGGCTTTCGTATTGCCTCTTGTATTGATTTCCACATAGCCTGCCTTGAAAAAAAACCAGGATAAGCTGTAATCCAATCAAGCCATGCGTCAAAGACAGGAAGCACCCTTTTTTGGGCATCTCCTGTACCTTGTGGCGACTCAATACCTTTAACTAGCTCATCAAAAGCTTTCATTCCTTCTTCCATCCCTATTCCTCCCGGATTATTCATTAACTTTATAAAAGCATTAATGGCTTCATAGAATTTTGAGTAATCTCCGGATATTCTTCTTTTGTAAACCTCTTGCCCTAGCTGCGAATAATCAAATAGCTCAAATGGTGCATCGTTTAGAAACGGCATATGAGGAAACACAATATCGGCAAGATCTGGAGCTAAATCTTTTACTACTGTTTTTATAGCATTTATTAAGCGGACCTCGCTAGCGTCGAAATATTCTTGGGAAATCGCTGAAACATCTATTCCTACCGCTTCTTTTACGTTTCTTTCGTGCTGTATTAAAATTTTTGTTCTAAATGCTTCCCACTTTGTAGAATCTGTAAATCCGTTGTCCAATCTAATTTGTTTAAGTAATTCCATATCGAGCCCTTTCATCTCTATGCTGCTAAGATAATTTATTACTAAGGGAAGATTGCCTTTTCTGTAGTTTCCAAGCGGATGATTCTCATCCGTGTTTCCTAATATAATCTTTTTCCATAACATAGCTCTTGCTTTATATGCTACTTCGTCTTCAAAAATTGATTGCTTGAGCAAAATACCTAATCCCACATGCACATTATCAATTAGGGGCTGCAGTTCCTCTGCGAACTTATCTTGAGCACTTTCTATATCTTTCACATTATTTTTCTTTTTAGCATTTTTAAAATCATCCTTGATCCTCAAGATATCTGGCTTATGTTCAGCTATCCACTCTCTAACCGTACGTCCGCCAATTAATATTTTTTTTGAGGTGAAAAGCAAATTTTCTGCCCTCCAAGAACTAATTACCCCACTCTCTCCAAATATTCCTGCTGTTTCCATATCTTCTACGTTTCTGCCACCAAGTCTGGTTATCTTATTTTTACCTAGTTTTAGACCTCTGGTTCTTAGATACTCAAAGTACTTTTTCTTTACGTTCCCCAGAAATTCTAGTCCTCCTCGAGGACCAGCTATCTTAAAACGATATGCCAACCATTGAAGCGGGTTCATAAATCTTGTCCATGATTCATTAGGAAGAGAGTTCCATCTTTGTTTTTCCTTTATCTCTGCTTCTGCTAATTTTCGCCTAAGGCTTTCTTTGTCTTTTTCTGCTTGTTCTTTTTCCAAAGCGGTTTTTTTAGGGTCTTTTATAATCTCCTCTACTTTTCGTAGCTCTTTTATATATCCCTCTTCTTCTTTTTCTTCCATGCCTGCGGGTACATTTCCTGTTGAGATAAGTTCGGACGATCTAAAGGTAATATGAAAAAATTTTCTGCCAATACTTAAAGCTCTCCCTAGTTCCCACTCCTCCATCTTTTTGGTTCCCAATAAACCTTTTTCGTTTAATAAACGAGCGTATTTCTCTACTTCTATTATTAGTTCCTCAGAATTCTGTGCGGGTATCCGGCCATAACGCTCAAAAAATTCATGATATTTTTGTTCGTATGCCCTTTTCACTTCAGAAGCTCCCAGAGTATCCCTCCAATATGTAAAGTGCTTAGGCAGAATACTCTCGGACATCTGGACTGATTGCTGCTGACTTCCAATAATTACAGTCATATTCATATTATGAAGAAGGGGTAGAGCTTCCTTCGCCATACTAGCCATTTCACTTCTTTTCTTCATCGGTAATCTCTCATTGTCATCTTTAGCTTGATTCATTTTTCTTTTAGCTGTTTCTATAATTGTTGACAAATTAATATCTGCAAACCAACCCACTTGATATGCTGAGGTTTCTAAATCAAGAGGTAAAGTAACAATTCTGGCTAGTAAGTTATCTAGCGTTTCCTCAAATTCCAAAGCAAAATCTACGATCTGGTCTGGGAGTGGCGATTGATGCGGAGAAAACCAGCCTAAAACTTCTTTTATTCTTTCTTTTCTTTGATCGGCTGGAGCTTCTTCTACTCTTTTTATTGCTCTTATCAGCTTATTTTCTTGGATTTCTCCTGGTTCTCTTAGGTTTGACCGCGATTCCCCACCTTCGCCGCCTGATTCTGAAGTAGGAGGTTGTTCGCCTGTTGGAGGAGCTGGAGGCTCTTCTGGCGGTTTTCCTCCTCCAGTAATTTCATCAATTGCTCCCTTTATCTCAACCGGCAAATTCGGTTGGCCCAAAAGTTTTCTTACTGAGGCTTGCCTTCCTGCTTCTGCAGCAGCTTCAAGACGTCTTGTTGCTTCCCTAACACCCTCTGGTTCTTTCACGTCCCCTGTTCCTGGTTCTGGCATAAAAATCCCTCCACCCATAGAATACCCTTCTCGTGCTTGTGTTGTCAACTCGCGAGTTGATGCTGAATTTTGTCGAAGCATCAATCTTTGTGCCAAATCAAATTCTTTCATATTCATAGCGTCCTGCATATTACTCCCAGAAAAACTTTACCGCTTGACGGCAAAAGCACAGGAATTGGACGGATACTGGACGGTAGCTGATGGTATTATTACGGAATTTTTGAAGTGTGACATTTTTGACGATCTTGATCTTGACGATTTTTGAAGTTTTGATATCTTGAAATAAAAATTGACATTAGGATAAACTGAAAGAATGATTAAAAGCTTTTTAGATCTCGATGTTTATAAAGAAAGTTTTCAGTTATCCATTGAAATTGAAGAGCTTCTCAAAAGTTATCCTTCTTTAGAAAAATTTCTTTTAGCTGATCAGATGAAACGAGCATCGAGGTCTATACCGGCTCAAATCGCAGAGGGCTATGCGAGAAGGGAATCTATAAAAGATTTCCAAAGATACATGCGGGATTGTGTAGGAGAATCAAACGAAATGATCAATCATTTATTGCTGTCTAAACATAAACAATATATTAAAAAGACCGGATATGCAGATGAGTTAATTGAAAGATATGTAAAGCTTGGAAAGAAAATGACGAACTTAAAAAATAACTGGCAAAACTTCAGATAATTTATCCGCAAATTCCAAGAGATCAAGCGTTCAAATATTCAATATCAAGAATCTCCCACTTCCCACTTCAAAAATTCTATCTTCCGCCTTCTATCTTCCGCCGTCACATATCTGTCGCCAATATTCCCTCTTTATTCTCTGTGTATTTTAGAGTAAGCACATAAGTCTCGCCAATATTCAATCCTGCGCTTCTTCGTTTTAGATTAGCTAAATCTTGTTGTGACATACTCATTTTAACTTCAAGGGCTATTTTGCCATCAACTATAAAGTCAATTTCGCTGGCGCCCTCTTTGCTATAAAAGCTTAGTTTGTGATGAGAACGAAGATTTTGAAATACGCTTTGCTCAAATAATTGCCCTTGCGAAGTTCTTCCCAATACGTTTGCCATTCCGCAGTCACAAAGGAACAATTTTTTACTTCCTGCCGCTTGTCTGTCAATACTTGCCGAATGTTTTGACAGAAGTGATATAAAGTAAGTTTGCTCAAGAAATGATAAATAACTGTATACTGTTTCCCTTGAGACAGACAAATCATTTGCAAGCTTTCTTATCTCTATCTTTGAACCTACTCTGGGAATAAGCAAAAGAATAAGATCTCTTAGTTTTGACATATCTCGAAAATCAGCAAGATTTTTTGCGTCTTTCTCAAAATATGAAGTGAAGATCTCGGAAAGCATTGTTTTTTTTCTTTCCGGATCGTTTTCAAGCACGACCGAGGGAAAACCTCCAAATTCAATAAACTCATCGTAGTAAGAAATAAGCCTTTCATAAGCAATTTTATTTTTATTTTGAGCTTTTACCGCGAATGAATCTACCTCTTCTCTCTTAATTTGTTTGAAAACTAAAAACTCTGCAAAATTAAGCGGAAACATCTCAAAGATGATTTTTCTGCCTGCCAGAGATTCAGGAAAAAGATTTCTTAGGTAATAACTGCTTGAGCCTGTAAGAAAAAACTTAACATCGAAGTGATCATAAAGATACTTTACTACGCGGCTCAATTCAGGTAAGTTTTGTACTTCATCTAGGAAGAGATATGCTTTCGCATTGTTAGTCACTCGAAATTGCTTAAGATTGTTCCAAACATTATCATAATTTTCTTCCTCAAACACCTTTCTGTGTAATGGATTTTCTAGATCAAGCATGGCTTTATTTTCTGACTTAACTAGATCAAACAAATGCATTAAGGCTGTAGTTTTCCCTACCCTGCGCATGCCTGTAATTACAGTAATTTCTTTTGTGGCGAGTTCTAATTCTAGCTTTTGAAATACTTGTCTTGTGTATAACATATAACTCATAATAGCTTACATATACAGGGGGCATTTGTCAAGTGCTAGCAAACAACTACCGGATGCTTGCAAAAATATCCAAAACTGTCTACGATTGAAGAGTGAGAAGGATAGTATTTTTATTTTCAAGCTTATTTATTTTCTTCTTATTCTTCGCATCTTGGAGCAATGGGGCTTACGCACAAGCCTCTTGCCAGCTAAGCACGGACCAAACCATATTTTCTCCTGATTATCAAGGAGACATAACCATCAAAGGTAATGGCAATTGTTTCGTTAAGAGGGTAACATACATTATTTTATCTTATCCTAAAAATACTCCTCCATCAGGATATTCCAACTATATTGTCCGTAGCCAAAAATTTTCAGGGACAACAGATGAAATTACCGTAGGATTTAATCTGTTTTTTCTTTTCAACACAATGAATGTGCAATACGTTCCAGGGCAGTGGACAATAAAAGTCTGTGGTGCCAATAATCCTACTGATCAATGCGGTGATTCATCGGGAAATGTATTAGGCAATACTATTCCAATTATTATTTCTGCAGTTCCTACTCCTATTCCTACTCCAACACCAATTCCATCAAATCTTCCTAAAGTTTCTGTTTTCCCTAACCAGTGTGTTTATAAAATAGGCTCACCTTTAGAGTTTCTCCTCGATAATTTACAACCAAATACAAGTTATCTATGGTGGTGGTATGGAGAATTTAGTTTAAAAAACAATACCTTGTATACAAATGGCTCAAATCCATCCCTATCTCTTACAATTCCGAGCGATGAAACAAAACAAATTGGCACACGCACTTTTTGTATTAGCAAAACGGCAGAAACATCAACGTGTTATCCCGGCACGCAAAACTCTGTAACATTACAATTTATTGCTAACCCACCTCCTGTTGATGGTTCTGCCTGTATCACAACTTCTATGGGAGGACAATCATCGCAAACAGGTCTTACTCCTACTCCTACTCTTCCTGCCCCTCCTCCCCCGTGTTCTCAATGGACTAATTTATCCGGAACACCAATACCAACAACTGACCCTATAATCCAAGATGCAAATTCCGCAAAAAAATGCGCTGTTCTTGATACTGGACTTGGCATTCCTATATCAACTGATGCCGGAGCTTTGGTCAAAAGTGTTTTTGGGGTAATTTTAAGCCTTTCCGGAGGAATTGCCCTAATTCTTATCATCATCTCCGGCTACAGTCTGATATTTTCCCAGGGAAATCCCGAACAGGTGAAAGCCGCCCAAGAGCAACTGACTTCCGCAATTGTCGGTCTTTTGTTTATAATATTTTCATTGGTAATTCTGCAAATAATCGGAGCGGACATTTTGAAAATCCCGGGATTCAATCCGTAGGATTGAAGCATGAATCAGGAATTATGAATTATGAATCAAGGAGAAAGACAATTTTCAATTTTCAATTTGAAATTTAAAATGAAAACTTAATGAACGAATTATAATGAATAAAAATCCAGAAACCAAATATGATTTGGAAGAAAGAACAGCTAGGTTTGCCGAAGATATTATTATTCTTTGCAAGAAAGTAACCAAAAATATAATCACCGTTCCCATTATCGATCAGCTGATTAGATCGGGAACAAGCATAGGAGCAAATTACACAGAAGCAAATGGAGCAAGCAGCAGTAAAGATTTTAAAAATAAAATATTTATCTGTAAAAAGGAAGCAAAAGAAACTAAATATTGGCTAAGACTTCTAACCAAAGCCCAGGAGGAATTAAAAGAAGATTGCGCGAAGCTTTGGCAAGAAGCTCAAGAATTTACTTTAATATTTTCTAAAATTGCAATTAACACAAAATAGTTTTAAAATTTATATTTAATAATTGAGATTTCAATGAAAATTAAAAATTGAAAATTTTAAATTTCTTATGAAGAATTCTTTTTCCCTGCCGGGTTATCCGAACATACAGGTTCCGACTGAAATACAAAATTTATCCGGAGGAGCTTATGGGGGCAATCTAATTACAACTGCCTTGGCTATTCTTTTTGTTTTCGGAATTGCCTTGACAATCATTCTTTTAATCTATTCCGGCATCC
>CAYPUE010000016.1:0-7608 GCA_964414015.1 uncultured Gammaproteobacteria bacterium | reverse complement strand
CTTTTTGTTTTCGGAATTGCCTTGACAATCATTCTTTTAATCTATTCCGGCATCCAATGGGTCACTTCTGAAGGAGACAAGCAAAAAATTCAGGCCGCACGATCAAGGCTTATTTATACGATAGTTGGGTTTCTGATAATTGCCGGAGGATTTGCAATTGTCAGCGCAATCATAAGACTGCTTGGCGGAAATCCAAAGTTTTTCCTAAATACCCCTTGACCCTGAATAGCCTTGCCGTTCGCCTTTTCAGTATTGTTCATACACGGCTCACGGAGCGGCTTTAACAGGATCTGCGAGGTAAAGTGAATCGAAATTCTACTTTACCCCTTGACAAATAAATAAAATCTACTTATTATAAGGTCAATGAGGAAATCTTTAGGCTTTATCAGCGCTTTATCTTTATATATTGGTTCTTCATCAATGGTATTGGCGCAAACAACCATACCTATAGCTCCTCCCGCAGGATCACTTTTAAGCATAGATCTTGCAAATATTCCTCAATTTATTATTAATCTTCTTTTTGCGATTGGCATAGTTGTGGCAATCGCTTATTTAATTTATGGAGGTATAAAGTGGGTTATGTCAGGAGGAGATAAAGCCGGAGTTGAAGCCGCGAGAAACCATATTGTGGCGGCAATTGTCGGACTGGTAATAATCGCAGGTGCTTTTTTAATAATAAATGTTGTCTTTAAACTCCTTACGGGTTCTGATTTTTCCTTAACCAACTTAAAGTTTTCAGGTCTTGGCGTAACAAAAGCTCCATAAAAATAAACCTCTTTTAACATTTCTCCTTGCTTGTTTTTAATTGATTTTAGTTTCTTTATTTGCTAAAGTAGTATTTGTGATACCGATACCGATTATTCCTCCTGCCGGCAGCATTATAGATGCGTCTTTGGAAAATATTCCTCAATTTATTATCCAGCTTATTTTTGTCATCGGAATTATTATTGCCATAGTTTTTTTAATTTACGGCGGGATTAAATGGGTATTATCCGGAGGAGATAAAGCTGCTGTTGAGGCAGCTAGAAATCATATTGTGGCGGCAATTGTCGGGTTGGTAATCATCGGCGCATCCTTTCTTATTTTCTCTTTAGTTTTTCAGTTGCTCGGAGCGCAAAATCCGATTTTGGGACGATCTTTATGTATTCCGACTCTTAAAGATCCATTCTGTTTCCCTGCAGTGGCACCAAGCGGAACCCCCATAAACAGTAATCTTAGTCCGTCTCCAAACCCGTCGATAAGCCCTACACCGGCGAAATTTCCCACAGTTTCCGGAGGATCAAATACTTCTCCCTCTTCGCAACAAAATCAAAAAGACAAAACTAAAGGAGGATTATAGTATTTAAATATGGATCTAAAAAATTGCCTATTCCCAGTAGAGATAATAAAAGGTAAACCCGACAGCGTAACCACTCTTAGCTGTATTCCTTATCTTTTCGAAAATGTCGTTACCGCGGCTTTTCTTTTCGCCGGCATAATTGCTCTTATCTTCATCATTCTCTCCGGGATTAAATTTTTAACATCAGGCGGAGATCCGAAACAACTTGAAGGAGCAAGAAATACTCTTACTTATGCTATTTTGGGATTTATTTTAATTCTGCTTTCTTTTGCAATTTTAAACTTTATCTCCGGAATTACCGGTGTTCCCTGCATCAAGGAATTCGGTTTTGGCAATTGCTAATACTACTTTGACCTATTTTGATAATCTTGCAATGATATTTTTCACGTTATATGCTGGTTCTATATGGAAAATCATCCTATTCCCCAGGACGTAACTGGATTTCAGTTCAAGCTGATTGGGGATATGACTATCAAACAATTCGCCTATCTTATAATCGGTGTGATTATGGCGTGGATATTTTTCAGCCTGCCAATAACGTATTTTATCAAAGTTCCTTTTGCTTTTTTCTTTGGCTTGTTTGGAGTTTCCCTTGCTTTTCTGCCAATTGAAGGAAGACCAATGGATGTCATGATCGGAAATTTCTTAAAAGCTCTTTCTTCTCCGACCCAATATGTTTACCGGAAAACAGGTGTTCCTGTTTGGTCGCAAGCGCCGGTTTACAGAAAAACCTTGCAGAAACCAAGTTCGCAAGTTATCAAGCCACAACCAAGAGTTTTTTTACAAACTTCAATAAATATTCCCAAGAACGATTTGGACAAAAAAGAATTGAATTTCTTCCAATCTCTTTTTGGTCCGCAAAACAGCAATTTTGCGCAAACTCCTCAAAATGCCCATGGTGGTTCGCCGGTTATAATCACTATGCATGATGACGAAAAAAAAGAAGAGCTAAAAAAAGAACCGCTAGAAGAAAATGTTCTTCAGGAAAAAGCCGCTGTCCTAGCACAGCAAATCCAAATTGCCAAAGAACAAGAGGAAACCCTGCAAAAACAAGCTGTCCCAACTATTGCTATCCACGAAAAAACCTTGGAGTTGGAAAAACAACTGGAAGCGGTTCTCGCGCAGAAAGAACAGCTTACGGGACAATTGATAAGTTTGCAACAAAAACTGGACCAGCAAAAAAAGCAGTTTTTTACTCCGGGAATTGTGACCCCTCCAAAAATAGAAACCAAAAATGTGCGCAGCATCCCCAAACCAATGGGTAAAAGCGTTGGTCTTCCCCTAACTCCGGATGTGCCAAATCTGATAACCGGGATTGTTAAAAACCCAAGAAATATACCCTTGCCCAACATTTTGGTTGAGGTAAAAGATAGCGAAGGAAATCCTGTCCGGGCATTTAAAACCAATTCTTTGGGGCAATTTGCTTCAGCGACTCCTCTTTTAAATGGCACCTACGAAATGGAATTTGAAGACCCCAAGGGAGAAAATAAGTTTGATTTCGTAGAAATAAAAGCAAATGGCGAAATAATCTTGCCAATAGAAATTATCTCTATTGATACGCGAGAAGAATTAAGAAAATCTCTTTTTGGAGAAGCCTAGCTTATGAAAAAATCTGCCCAAAAAATACAGGCAACAACACAAAAATTTATAGAAATACAGGATATTTCGGATAATATCGCGCTACTTCCTTACGGCAATGCCTGTCTTATCATTGAAGTTATCGCCACCAATTTCTCTCTTTTTTCCAAGGAAGAGCAGGATGCAAAAATTTTTGCCTATTCAGCTTTACTTAATTCGCTTTCATTTCCTATCCAAATATTTATTTTAAGTAAAAGAGTTGACATCTCGTCATATCTTAAACTTTTGGACTGGGAAGAGAAAAAAACACAAAATGAAAAATTAGCCCATCAAATTGGGCTTTATAAGGAATTTGTCCGGGAGCTGGTTAAGGTAAACACTGTTTTGGATAAAAAGTTTTATATCGTTATTCCCTACTCATATCTTGAGCAGGGTCCAATCCAGCAAGGGTCTTTTTCCGTACAAGCCAAAACCGCTCTTTTAGGCAAAGCCCAAGTATTGCATTCTCAACTGGCAGCACTTAATCTTCGCGCCAGAACTCTTGCCAAAGAAGAATTAATAAATCTTTTTTACGAAATTTACAATGCGGACTTGGGCACGCCTTCAAATCCGCAAGAAAACGTAAGTACTGCAATCGTTAAGGGAACAAAAACCATATGACAGCTGATCCTAAAAATAAAAATGTTGCTGCAAATAATCTTAGCCAAAGAGCTCTTTCCTTGGAATCTTTGGAAAAAGGTATAAATTCTTTGGCCGATATTATCGCCCCTTCTTCAGTTGAAATAGATTTTAATTTTATCAGAGTCGGGGAAAGATTTTACAAAACATTTTTTGTGGTTGGATATCCCCGCTTCGTTTCTCCAAATTGGCTTTCGCCGGTTATTGACTTTGATCATTCTTTAAATATCTCGATGTTTATTTACCCGACAGCTTCTTCTGATGTTTTAAATGATCTTCGGCGGAAAATCGCAGAAATGGAAGCATCTATTTCTTCCGAAGTTGAGTCGGGACGGTCTCCTGATCCCAAAATAGAAGCAGCCCTGGAAGATGCAATCGCCCTTCAGGAAGAACTCGCAAAGGGGGTGGAAAGGTTTTTCCAATTTAGTTTATACATTACTCTTTCTGCCGACAGCTTGAAAGATTTGGATGAAGCGGGTAAAAAACTTAGCTCAACCTTATCTTCTCTTCTTATCATTCCAAAAATAGCCACATTGCAAATGGAAGACGGATTTAAATCTTCTGTCCCGCTTGGAATAGATAAGCTTTTTATCACCAGAAATATGGATACAACCTCTTTGTCCTCAACTTTTCCTTTTACTTCTGCCATGCTAACGCAAGACAAAGGAGTTTTGTACGGCATAAATCAGCAAAACGGGTCGTTAATTATTTTTGACCGATTTTCTTTGGAAAATGCCAACGAGGTGGTGCTGGGAAAATCCGGATCCGGAAAATCTTTCTTAATCAAGCTGGAGGCAATGCGGCAATTTATGTTTGGAACAGAAATAATCATCATTGATCCCGAAGGAGAATACGAAAGTCTGACGAAAACTCTGGGAGGAGAATATGTTTCCTTTACAGTATCTTCCCCTATTAAGATAAATCCGTTTGATCTTTCCGGATTATACGAGGAAGGAGAAAACGAACTCGGACTTAAAATATTATCTTTGCGCGGGCTTTTGAAAATTGCCCTTGGGGAAATGAATGCCGCTCAAGATGCGATACTGGACAGAGCTCTGGTTGAAACATACAAAAATAAAGGCATCACTACGGATCCGGCGACGCAGAAAAAAGAGCCTCCGCTTATGGAAGACCTGTATAAAACTCTTTCCCAGATAAAAGATGATGCTGCCCATGACTTAACGCTTCGTTTGGAAAAGTTTATTAAAGGAAGTTTAAGCGGAATATTCAACCAGCAATCCAATTTTAACATTCAAAATCCTCTGACGATTTTCTCTCTTAAAGGGCTTGAGGGAGAACTAATGCCTATTGCTATGCATATTGTTTTGGATTTTGTCTGGACAAGAGTTCGAAAAGATCTTAAAAAAAGACTGCTTATTTTGGATGAGGCTTGGTACATCATGAAATACCAGGATTCCGCGTCTTTTGTCTACGGAGTTGCGAAAAGAGCCAGAAAATATTATCTTGCTCTTACCACCATAACCCAGGACGTTCAGGATTTCCTTACAACTGATTATGGAAAAGCAATTCTGTCCAACTCTTCTATTCAGATCCTGCTTAAACAAAGCCCTACTGAAGTTGACTCGATCGCCAAAGTTTTTTATCTTTCCTTAAGAGAAAAAGAATATTTGCTTGCGGCAGGAGTTGGAGAAGGATTATTTTTCGCCGGTCTTGCCCATGTTGGGTTAAAAGTTGTTGCCGCGCCGTTTGAAAAAGAAATAGTCACTTCAAATCCTGAAGATCTTAAAAAAATGCAGGAAGAATTATCTCAAAAAACAACCGAACCGTCAATTGTTAATCAAACAAACAGCGTCTAATTTATTTAGCAAAAACTATGGATGAAAATCAAGAAAAAAGAAGACAAGGATCTCTTGTTGGTAAAACCGCCAATGCCTATAGCACAGGAAAAACGGTATTTGGGCTGGGAAGAACGGCGGTTACAGCTATATCTGCCGTGAGCCCTGAAGCATGGATTGTTGTTGGGGTTATTGTTGGATTAGTCTTACTTACGTTTCTAATGGTAATGGTTGTGGCGCCTGTACCTTTTTCCCCAACCCCTCCTACACCTTTCCCCACAACCGCCCCCCAAACCCCTTAAGCTTGAACCCTAATTGGCATTATCAGATGCAGAAATGAATTATCGTTTTCAATCTTAAAAACTCCGGGATTAAGAGGCCCGGTCATTTCAAACGACATCCCCTCTTCTTCTACATTAGATAAAACATCTAGGAGATAGCGGGCGTTAAAGGCGATTTCATTTTCCTCCCCTTGTGTTTTTGCTTCAACTTCAATTGTGTTTTCCCCAACAGATGGTGTATTTGCGGAAACCACAATTCTATTCTTCAAAACAGAAATCTTGACAATGCCTGCTGTTTCTTTGGAAAACACATAACATGCCCTAACAGCTCTTAACATTTCTTCACGACTAAAGCTTGCTTTGGTTGAAGAATCTTGAGGAATTATTTTTTTATAATCAGGAAATTCCGCCTCTATCAATCTTCCCACCAACGTTATTTCCTCTTGGCAAAACATAATTTGGTTTTTTTCCTTTGAAACATAAACTCTCACGTCTTCCCCATCTTTGCTAATCGAAATAAGCTCCCTTACCACTCTTGCAGGAACAAGCATTGATACAGCATCCTTAATCTTTTTAGCTTTTTCCTCTTTGGAGATGTTCTTTTTTAAAGAAAGCCTATATCCGTCTGTTGCGACGAACAAAAATCCTAACTCTTCTTCTCCCACGCCGCTCTCCACCAAAACCCCGGACAGAGCTGTTCTTGATTGATCCTGACCGGCTGCAAAAACCACTTTCCCAAAATCATTAACCATATCTTCTTTTTCTATAACCATTACCTCTTGTCCCTTTTCTTCATATAGCCTTGGAAACTCTTCCGCGGATATGGTTTGAAAAAGTGTTCTTATCTTTTCTCCCCTTAACTCCAGTCCCTCTTTCGTGGTTGATAAAGATATTTTTCCTGGTGGTATATTCCCCAAAAGCTCTAGGAATGTCTTTGCGGGAACAGTCACCGCTCCCTCCTCTTCTGTTTTTGCCTGAACCTGTGCTTCTATTCCTATTTCCAGGTCTGTGGCGCTAATATATAATTTTCCGTCTTTGGCTGTTATTAAAAAATTGGAGAGTATCGGTAACTGCGTTCTTGTTGAAGTAGCATGACTTACTAAACCCAGTTTCCTTTGCAAATTTTCAGAAAGTAATTGAACTGTCATATTGAATTAAAGTTATTTTATTTGTAGTTGTAGTAGTCTATATGGAAAAGTGGAAAAAAGCAAGAGGGTGAAGCTAAATAATGTGTGGACAACTTGTTGAAAACAATGGGGGTAAAAGAGTGAAAAAACAAAACTTATATCCTGCGTGGATAATAATCTTTTAAAGATGAGGTTATCCCCAGCATTTCTTGAGCAAACTTCTTATCTCCAAGAAGTTTTTCTATCTTATCCACACCGTGTATAATGGTGGTATGATCTCTCCCTCCCAAAAAATTTCCTATTTCTACGAGACTTAAGGAAAGCTCTTTTTTTAAGAGGTACATGGCAACATGCCGGGCTTTTACAAGTCTGGCATCCCTCCTTTGTCCTTTTATTTGGGTGGACTTGATGTCATAGAAATCACAGACGTTTTCTATAATGTCGTCGGGATGAGGCTGGGATTTGTCTTTTTCTCCATTTTTTCCCAAAACCTCTAAGACTAGGGATGGAGTAATTTCAAGTCCTCTTACTTGTGATTCTGTGACAATTCTCAAAAGGCTTCCTTCCAGTCCTCTTGCGTCTTGTTCTTTTTCCGCAATCTTTTTGGCAACATCCATTGGAAGTTCCAGCCCATACTTTTTCGCCTTAATAAGAACAATGGCTGTTCTTAATTCGAAGTCTTGAGGTTCAATGTCAACGATAAGCCCTCCGGAGAAACGCGACGACAGCCTTTTCTCAATTTTTTTTATTTCAAACGGCGGTCTGTCTGAAGAAAGAACCACTTGGGCTCCTCCATCAACAAGAATATT
>CAYPUE010000015.1:11389-17718 GCA_964414015.1 uncultured Gammaproteobacteria bacterium | reverse complement strand
CTCAAGCTCTTTGACATTGCTAAGACAAGCTAATGGGAGTATTGCACCAGACTCAAATGCCTCTTGACAGTGTCAGTAAAATAGTGCTCTACTATAATATAGTAGATATATTAGGGTAATAACTGCCTAAATGGATTATAAGAATCGTAATTATTTATTACGCTTATTCTTAAGCGTATTTATTTTTGCTTTAGTCTTTATCTTTGCTGTTCCTTCTGTTTTTGCATCATCACTTAGTTCTTATTATGATTGGGGGTCATACTATAATAATGATGGCATAAAGAAGCAGGTTTTGGGAGTTAGCTTTCCGTCTTCTGAAAAATTACCTGTTCCTGATATCCCTCAAAACGCAATACTTCCTCAAGCCAAAGGAATTCTTCCTGGAAATCCGCTTTATAATTTTGAGCTTTTAACGGAAAACGTTCAGCTTGCCCTAACCCTTAATCCAATACAAAGAGAAACACAGCGCTTAGTTTTTGCTTCCGAAAGATTAAGCGAAATTAAGACTTTAGCTGACGAAGGCAGATTCGATCTTGCGAACGATACCGCTTCAATTTACAAAAAGACCATGGACGATGTTTCGAGGAATATAGAAGTTTTATCTTCTCAAAAAACCCCCGGTTCTTCGGATTTGCTGGCAAAAGCTGAAAATACCGTAGCTTCCCATGCAGTTGCAGTTCAAGGCTTGGCTCTTTCCTCCCCTCCCAACACAACGCCTTTCTGGACCAAGGTTATAAACGCAACCGAGAGGACAATGGACACAGTAGCAGATGCTTCAAACCAACCTGCTATTCCGGAAGATCTCTCTACGAGTATTCAAAAACTGAAAGAGCAAGGACTTATAACCCCTGAAGAAAGCGATAAGCTCTATCGTTTGCCGGACAGGGCTGATGTTCGAGATGAACTGGATAAGCTTGTCGCTTCGGGACAATTTCCTGCAGCCGAAGCTATAAAATTAAACAATGCAGTCTTCGTAAATTATCCCGAAGCCTATAAGGAAACCCAAGAAATTATAAGCTTTGCCGAATTGCGGACATATCAAGTGCTTACTCCTCCATCAGCTGAAGTTTTAAACAAAATAAATCAATGGCAAAGTCAAACCGGTGATATTCCTGCACCCGAAGAAATACGTCCATATCTTTATTATTCCCGAGCGCAAGAAATTGCAGAAAATATAGACTTTAGCCGTTTCAATGCGCAACAGCAATCCGAAGCAGCCAGATATTATCCTGAATCTGTTGTGCTAAATCCGACTTTTTCCGGTATTCCCGTTACCCCAACGCCATCAATATCGCCTTCTCCATCGGTTTCACCAACACCTGCACCATCGGAACAACCAAGCGCCGTACTCCCATCAATAGAGAATTACTTAACCGATTACAAAGGTCCGTTGCCCGGAACATTCGGTTATTTCTTCAAAAATATTGGCGAACAGGCAACGTTGGTTACATCTTTTGATCCCGCACGCCGGCTGGAGCTTGAAATGAAGTATGCCGACGAACGCCTGCGTGAAGCGCGCGCCTTGTCTGCGGAAAAAGGCAAAGAAAAACTCTACGAAGAAACTCTTAGCAAATACCAGGCTATTATTAATAGCGCGTCTGAGAATATTAAAAATTTTAACGGCTCTGAAGAAGAAAAAAGAGATTTGGCTCGATCTTTAGAGTCTGAATCAGCAAGACATAATGCTGTTTTTGAAAAAGGGTTTATTCCTCCTCCTGTTTCCGGAAATGCAGAAATTTACAGAACCGCTATTAACGCTACTGAAAAAGCAATGGATATAACAAGTGATGTTCTTGAGCGGCCTGTTCTTCCCCAAGCATTATCAAACCGTCTGCAAGATCTTAAAGTTCAAGGTATTATCTTACAGGAAGAGGTAAGCGATTTAACAAATGCGCACTCAAGAGAAGAAGTGAGAAAAAAAATTCGCGATCTCGTAGAACTTGGAAGTTTCCCTCCTGCAGATGCCAAAAAACTTGACGAAGCTCAAAGTCTGATTGCGCCTTCCGAATTCAATCAGCTTGTAGAGGTCCGGAAAATCGAGGAACTTCAAGATCTTAGAGCGGTACAGGCTGAATTTGCGCAGACAGCAACGCTTAAAGAAGTCAAAGATAGCTACGAACAAAGAGCGAATCTTCTCCTTAATACTATTGACCCAAGCTTAATCAGAATAGAAGATCTTGCCGGACGGGAAGAATTAATTAAAACTTACAAGGACATTGCAGCAAAGGCTCCGAAAAGGCCTATCAATGCTGGTCAATTCGGTCCTGATGTAATTCCGGGTGCTCCCCTCCCCAAACCACCGGTTTCATCCGATGCTGTCTTGGGCACCTGCCCAATAGGCGCGCTTTTTAAGCAATTTGAAGGCTGTGTTTGGGAAGACACAGGAAAAAGAATTGATGATTTTTCACAATATAAATGCGATAAACCCGCTCAATACTGGTCATTTGTTGCTAACGCATGTGTTCCTATGAATCTTGAATCTCCAGGCACTCAAGATAGTATTCCCTCTTGTCCAATAGGCTATACCTGGTCTTGGGACGTTACAAGCTGTCAGCAATTTACAGGTGGAGGAAGTATTTTACCCTCTCCTCAACCCGAGCCATCCCCTTCTGAAAGAAATCAGAATGAATTATCTAAATCTTGTCCTGCAGGAGCAAGTTATAAGGTTCCTAGAGGTTGCGTCTGGAATACAAATGATAAACCAGTTTATGATGAAGCGCAATACAGATGCAGTAACGATACTTATTATTCATTTAGCCAAAATAAGTGCGTTTCCAATCCTGATCCCAAAAAACCTTTCCCGGATGACGCAAAGCCCGAATGTAAAGAAAAAGATATGTTTTGGAACTGGGCAGACGGCAAATGCGTACCTGAACCAAAACCTCAAGATTATTCCTCCGATCAGCCCGCTGATTTTTTAATACCAAGGCCTGTATTTGCTGCGCCTAACAGCCCATTCTATTTCTTAAAACAAGGAGTCGAAGCCATACAAGTTTTTACCGCTGTTGGTCCTCAATCTCGCGAAACAGTAAAACTTGCCCAAGCCAAAGAGCGTTTTTCCGAAGCTTATGCTTTGCTTGAGCAAAACAATGAAAAAGGTTTTAAAGACGCGCTTGCCAACTATACTGGCACCATGCAATCAATCTTTAATGATCTAGATAAGGGGCTTTCCCTAAATGAAGACTCAAGAAAGGAGCTTGGAGAAAAACTAGCTAGTGAAGTTACAGAACAAAATCTGCTTTTGCAAAAAGTGTCTGTTTTGGCGTCCAAAGATGTAGCAGCTCCCATCAGCGCCGCAACCTCTGTTATTATCCAGGGAGTTGACAGGGCTTCAGATCTCCAGGGTGAACCTGCTATCCCTGAAAATATCAAAGAAAAGTTGGACGGTTTACCTGAAGACATGCTGACCAAAGAACAAAAACAAAAACTCGCTGATGCAGATACGAGACTCGAGGCGCGTCTGATAACAGGAGAGCTTGCCGCAACAGGCGCCTTGACGCAAGCAGACGTTGCTTCTTTGGATAATTGGGTTGCTCCTGCTGATGCAGGGTCTACTTTGAGATTAAATGAGATTAAGAAATTAAGCGAAGCAGTTGAGCTTACAAATCTTAAAGAAGATATTGCCGAAAAAGTAGAAAAGACCGAAGACGTTGCCAAAAAATTGGATGAATTTAAGAGAACCTTTGAACCGGGAAAAGACATACCAGCAGATATTCGTCCTTATATGAGGCTGACAAGAATTGACGAAATATCACAGACTATCAGGCCTGATGTTGTCAGACTTGAGGATTTCGGCAACCGTAAGGATCTCCAGTTGGCAGTTGCTACTCTTCAGCAGGAATTTAAACCAACGAAAGAGGATTTCCAAAGACTTGCGGAGTTCCGCCGATCAAGTCCTGGCAGATCGCTTCCGCCAGAATTAGCAAGAGTTGAAGCATTGTCTTACAGCATTGGCGTAAGAGATACTGCAACAGCCTGTTTTCTGCCTTCTCCGCCATTTGCCCCGAATACTCCCTGTCCAGCTGTTGGAACATCTATACCTATTTCCTCTTACTATAACGGGGCAACATCGTGGTCTGGAATCGGAGGATTTGGCATTGGAAACGCAACAACAGTAGACGAATTCCGTCCAGGATGGCCAGGCGTACCTGCTCCTTCTGTTGACAAAGATGGTAAACCGTTAGTTTACGGTAAAGGTCCCGAAGCTACCAAAGCAGGCGTGTGTCAGGACGGTTATCACTGGATGTATGATAGCGGTGGATGGTGTATGAGTAATTCCGGCAATTACTCTTATTCCTCAAGCCCATCCTATCAATCGTCTTATTCTTCTGGTCCGGGCTATACGCCCTATACGCAATATTATTCTGCTCCCGGCGCGCCTCCCGCAGGTTATGGCTCGGGAGGATATGCTGCACCTAATTATTATGGATCCGCGCCGACTACCTACAATACAGCGCCTGCTCCGGGAACCGTGCCTGGAACCGGCCCTGCGCCAACTTCTCCGGGACAATGTCCGTCAGGATATCATTGGATGCCACCATCGGCAGGACAAGCCGGCTGGTGCATGGCTGATGCAGGAACATATACTGGTGGAGGCGGATACGGTAATGCTTCCTATGGCTACACAGATTATTCTGCTACGCCAACATCAACCTCCGGAGGATACAATTGCGGCGGCAGAGCTTGGGATCCGGTTTCGCAAAGGTGCTCTGACGGCGCTTGCCCAGGAGGCTTCTCATGGGACGGATCAAAATGTGCGCCATTTACTTCCCCTAGCTATTCTGGAGGCAATAGTAACAATTATTATCCCTCCTATCAAAACCAATCCAGTTGTGGATCCGGATATTATTGGAATGGTAATGGTTGTGTTCGTACAAGTTCTACTGATACTTATGGTTCTTGTTCAGGCTTAAGCTGTGGCGGAGGAACTTATTTAGAATATTCAACCTGCAGCTGTAAGTATCCTTCAACCGGTGGTGGATATACCAGTGGTGGCACTGGCACTTCGTACGGCGGGTCTTCTTCTTGCAATCCTCCTTCTGGGGGATGCGGAAGCGGTTGGTTTGATACTAGCTCTTGCTCTTGTAAACAAGCTTCATCGCAAGGATGTTACAATGTGTCAGCGTCAAGCTGCGGAAGCGGATTTTATTGGGACTCTTCTGCTTGCACTTGCCGTTCAAGCGGTTCAACGTCACCGTCAGGCGGGACTTCGTCAACTCCAACTTCATCCGGATCAACCAGCGGCTCATGTCCGTCAGGATATCATTGGATGTCTGACAGCGGCGGATGGTGTATGTCTGACGGAGCAAGCAACGGATCAACCTCAACAACCACTACGACAACTACGAATACTGCGCCCGCTACTACAACCACGACCGAGTCTTCTCCTGCTCCAGCTCAAACATCAACGGAATCTACTCCTCCGCCAACAACCGAATCCAGTTCCCCTCCGCCCTCAACCAGTGAGCCCGTACCGCCTCCGCCCAATCCTTAATGGGGGAGATTAATTGTATCTCCAACGTTTCTCAGCCTATTCATGAGTATTGTCTTGCACGTAATGGATTTTGAGGCCGATTTTTTTGGCTGTTTCGTGTTCGTCCGTTGCTCCTTTGGATTTATCCCAGCGGGGCGTCATAAAAATATCTGTTATGTGTCCGCTTTCCAATATCTCCCGCCAAAACAGCCTAGCCTTAGCTTCTCTCTCCTCAAGCGATAGTCTCCATTCTTCCAATCTGTTATAAACTTCATTGGAGAAAATATCTACGTTAGAAAATATTGGAAACTCATGAATCTGACGTAACTTTTCCGTGTAGGTAGCGAGCTTCCTTCTGTTCTTTTCAATATGCGCTGGCCCATCAGAATTAAGTATTCCTGCTACATAACCGATTTGAATATCCCCGTTTTTATTTTTTGTAATTTCAAGTAATTTAACCAATTCTTTTTTAACATGATGCAATGTTGTGGCATTTTTTAAAGCAGTCCCAATCTTCTTAAGCATATTCTTTTTCTCGGAGCCATCTTTCAGCCTCCAATGACGCCATGCACCCAAAACCAGCCGCGGTAACTGCTTGTTTGTAATGGTTATCGTGGACATCTCCTGCGACGAAAACCCCTTCAATATTGGTTTTCGTATGCTCGTAAACTTTGATAAAGCCTTCCTCGTCTATATCAATTCCCTTAAAAGCATTTGTATTCGGCAGATGTCCGATGGCGACAAACACCCCGTCGATCGGAAGTGTCGTTACTTCGCCAGTTTTGTTATTCGTAAGTTTAACTCTTTCGACTTTTTCTTTTCCTAAAATCTCAACTATTTCGCTGTTAAATAAAAT
>CAYPUE010000015.1:0-11289 GCA_964414015.1 uncultured Gammaproteobacteria bacterium | reverse complement strand
CGAAAACTATCTCTTCTGTGAATAAGTGTAACTTCTTTGGCGAATTTCGTCAGAACCAATGCCTCTTCCATCGCAGAGTCCCCTCCTCCGACTACAATTACATTTTTATCTTTGAAAAACGGCGCATCGCAAGGCGCGCAAGAGGAAACACCCCGTCCGATTTTTTCTTCTTCACCTGTAACTCCAAGCCATCTCGTATCGGCTCCGGTTGCAATTATTACTGATTTCCCTTCAAAACTTTTTTCTCCTGCAAAAACCGTAAATGGTTTTTTACTAAAATCAGCGTTTGAGAAATCCGCATCAATAATTTCCGCTCCGAATTTTTCCGCCTGTTTCCGCATCGCCGTCATCAGATCCGGGCCTTGAATACCATTTGGAAACCCCGGATAATTTTCAACCAGAGTAGTCAGCTGAAGCTGCCCGCCCCATTTAACACCGGCAATAATTAAAGTCTTAAGACTCGCCCGAGTCGTATAAATTCCAGCAGTTAACCCCGCAGGCCCAGAACCAATTATTATTACGTCGTAAATCATATTTAATATAAAGGATGGCGAATGGTACAAATTTTCGCAAGTCGCGAAGAACCAAGAAAGCCTTCCAAGGTTTCAGAAGGTACTAATAACGCAATTATTTGAATAAGTTTTTGCGAACCGGCGACAAGAAAATTTCGTACCTTGAACCATCAACCACCCAACGCTTCCTTTATTCCCTTTTTGAAATTTTCTTTCCCTTGCGCTCCAACCATGGTTTTAACCGGCTGGCCGTTTTTGAAAATCAAAAGACTGGGAATGCTCATTATGCCGTATTTCCCCGCAGTTTGGGAATTTTCATCAACATTCATCTTCCCAACCTTTACTTTTCCTTCATATTCTTTTGCCAATTCATCCACAATTGGACCGACGATTCTGCACGGACCGCACCACGGCGCCCAAAAATCCACCAGAACCGGAAGTCCGCTTTTCAAAACTTCTTGGTCAAAATTTGCATCGGTAAAAACCAAGCCTGACTTGGTGAAAATTATATCTGCCATAAAACTTATTTAGAATATCAAATCTTGTTTTCCTCTGTCAACCGTTCAATTTACAACTTAAGCTATCATTAAACTTTCTTACTATATAAAAAGACGATGCCAGCAAAAGTCCGATAGATAATATGTAAATAGTATGGCTGCCAAAAGGCAGATTTGGCACAATGCTTCCAAGCCCAATTATTGACAAAAAAGAAAATCCGCAGGAAGCACAGCCGGTCGAAGCAATTCCCAAAATTCCCCCGCCTCCGACCGTAACCTTTATCTTGCCTCCATTTGTTTTCATTGCGAAAATAGTATTTGCGAAAAGTACAACATTTATTCCAACCAAAAAAGATGTAATTATAAGAAGCATAAAATCAATTTTCGAAAATGCAGTTGTTGCTCCCAAAAGAAGATATACCAAAAGAGAAATTTTATATGAAAAAGAGAAGTTGGCAAAAAGAGTACTAAAAACTAGTTTATAATTTAGGGAAAGCGTGGCAAAAGAACTATATAGAAACGTAACAAAAAGTATCGTAATAATATTTTTCAGATTAAGGAGTTTCACCATACCTATAGCGAAATTATACCATAATAACTATTGATATTTTTCTTAGCTTTCAAGTTGTAAAAAGATGCAGTTGACAGCTGTCACATTCCCCTTGCTATACTTTTTCTCCATGAAAAAGTTTATTAAACAAAAACCGCAAGATGAACAAGCTATAGACATTCTCAAACGGCTTGCCAAAAGAATTGAAGAAGCAACCGTTGACATCCATACAATGAAAACTGATTTAAAATTCTTAAAATTTAAAATAGACAGTATTGAGCACAATACGAACATAATGAAAGTAGATATAGAAAAACTGGCAGAAATCCCAACTCCTATCTGATACCCTTTGATGTTTTTAATGCTCTTGAAACCAAACCTTTCAAGCGTATATACTTTTCTTATGAAACGGAAAGATGGCAATTCGGAACTTGTTACAAAAGGCTTTCTTAAAAAAGAATTAGAATACGAACTCGGTGAACTAGAGCAACGGGTTGACAACAGGGCGAAACAATATCGTGACCAAATTCTAACCAAACTTGATGGCGTAATGGGAGAATTAGGAGCAATAAGGGAAGATAATACTATTGGAACTTATCAAACCTCGCAACTGCGTGAAGATGTTGATGGTCACGAGAAAAGAATTAAAACCTTAGAAAAAGTTCAACCCCTTGCTTGACAGCTCTTATCCAATCCCCTACGATAAAATCATGGACGAAGAACAGAAGAGGCATCCGTTATTAAAAATTCTTTTACTGGATATTGGGGTGGCGGGGACAAGTATTTTCGGAGCTCTCGGGATAATCGTAATCGCCTTCATCCTGCTTAATTACTTTAATATCCTTTCCCTCTCCGACCTCTACCCCAAATATCTTTCACTCCTCCCCCACCAGACAACCACTCAACCCCCACCAAAACCCCTCAATATGCAATCTACTGCATCAAATCTTTACAACAATCTTTCTCCTTCCGAATTAAATAAATTCAGCTCCATAGAACAAGAGTTTGCGGATAAAATTCTTCAGCCTCCCTATAGAACAACTGTTAATTTAAGCAGGGATTTCTTTGTTAAGTCGAAAATTCTTAGCAATTCTGCTTTTTACGCGTGGAATGTTTCAGGAATACCCCTTCAAGTATCTGCTTATTACGAAGAAAATAAAATTCTTGTCGCTTCTGGTTTAACTATTTCTGTTTCCACCACGCCTGACGCCACATCTTCATCATCTGCAAGTATTTTCGTACAAAAATTCGTTATTTTACCTTCATCGCAAATGGAATGGTTATGTAAAAATAGTCCGGAAATAAAAATATCAGAATGCAATAGTATGACTACGCAAGAAGATAAAAGTAAATTGGGAATATCTCTAACTTTTAATACCCAACCTAAACAAAATAATACTGCAAGTATCATCAATATCTGTCAAATTTTTCCTAGTTCTAATAGATATTCATGGAGCACATGCCTGCATGAATAGCAAAACTTGACACGGCTATAAACTTATGACAAAATACAGTGGAGGGGAGGGATCTATGAATCAAGAACAGGGACCTTCAAAAAGTGTTTTTCCATCCTCCCTTAATGAAAAGGGCTCTACTACTTTTGGTATAACAACAGAAAAACCCACGGAAACAAACACTCATTTTACTGATGAAAGAAGAATCGCATTTGAACCTCCAGTAAGAACAGTACCCGTAGAAAGACCGACAATATGGGATAAAGAACCTCCGTCCAAAAAGTCCCTTATCGAAAGACTGGTCAATAACCTGGCTTTAAGGCTTGTTTTAGTAGGAGCTGGCGTTTACGGCGCAGGATACGCAGTAAATGAGGTTTACCAAAATATTCCTGCTGTACGCCAAAATACAGATAATGTTCTGGAAAGATTTGGACTAAAGGTTATTGTTCCTCCAACATTTGATAATAAAGCAGAAAATAATGTGCTTGGACGAAATAATTCTTTTTACATTACTCCTGAAGAATACAAAGAAAAAGGTCCGCCAACAGTTGAAGCAACAGTTGAACGCAATTATGTCAACCTACCATTTTTCATACGGTTTAAGGATGGGAAAGAACACGTTGTTTCTCTCACAAGAAAGAATGGAGGCTTTGAAATAAGCGGAGATCTCAAAGGCGGAGAATTATTGGTTCCTGCTAGAGAGGACGGAGAAATTACAGGTGGGGGCGGAAGCGGAGGTATACCATATCTTTATAAACCCGGAATGATTTTTCAGAACTTTTCATCTTGGGAAATTTCATTAGCAGATGAGACAGGTGGAGGAATCAATTTCATCCTTACTACCGGCGCATTACAGACAGCCAAAGATTTAGATCTGCAAAAAGATAAACGCGGCATAGATAGGGGCCATATAAAGGGTTTTGCCCCTATTGGTACACTTTTGGATGACACACCTGTTTTTATAGGACCTAATATAATTTTACCAAACGGAAAGATGGATTTAATAAAGCGCGGCACTACAAATATTTCCACTACTCCAACAGAACAAGGATATGTGTTAAAATGATTACATGCGAAAATATCTGCCTTTGTTCCTATCGCTTTTAGCTTCATTTATTCTAGTAAACTTTCTTCTCCCTCAAAATATCTTTGCTCAACAGAAGTGGTTAGACTGTGCCCAGCAAGCATACACGCAAGGATCTTGCAACGGACTTGGAATTTATAACGGCGCACAGTGTGTTGGTTACAATTATGCAACCGGAGAAACGTATACTTATAATGCCAAAAGTGGAACAGATTGTTGCGGAAATGTTTTCTTACAATCTCTCGGCGCAACCAGCTGTTCTGATCGTTGTACTAATAACGCTGGTTTTTTCTGCCCTCTGGATCCAAGTTATGCTTCCTGTGCAGATCAATCTCTTGGTGGTACTACCAGTTGTCAGTATTCATCATCAACTACCTTTTCCCAATTCTGCTGTAACTACGCCGGACCAACCCCCACCCTCCCCCCACCACCAACCCCAACAACACCACCTACTCCCACTCCAACGCCCACCCCTACTCCCACTCCCACCCCCACCCCAACTCCAATTCTTTGGCAGATAACAGGGAGGGTGTATCTGGACAAAAACAATAATGGAGCGCTTGATCTTCCTCCGGATGAAGTTTCCAGCAACGCTAACGTCAGCATTCAAGATTTCAATAATACTTCGGTCAGCGGATCATACTACACTAATTCTACTGGTATTTATGGGCCAACCAGCAATATGTGGCAGGACGGACATTTTGTTTCTGTAACTCTCAACACTATTCCTGCAGGCTGCTATGTATATAACAATCTTAATCCAAATAATTTTTGGATTACTGCCGACACCACTGTCAATTTCCCTATTATTTGCAGCGGACCCACCCCTATTCCTCCCACTGCCGCCCCCACTTTCACCCCAACTCCAACACCTACCCCAACTCCCATCTGCTCTGTTGGGACTACGTATTCCATTTCCGGAACTGTGAGTAAAAGCGGAGGGGGAAATCCCGGGAAAACCTTAACTCTTTGCCTTGACCCGCAAGGCACTACTGCCTGCACCAGCGGAACATTTGCTTATACCGATCCTCAAGGCGCCTACAGTTTCACCAATGTTGCCAGCGGCACTGCCTACAATGATTATCTTGCTCCTTCTTCTTTACCCAATAATTATTCTGTGTTTTCTCCAAACCCGGTTGCAATTGGTGCCAACGTCTGTTCTACTACTGCCAATTTCACTATTGGTACAGGTCCAACTCCAACTCCGACTTTAACTCCTACTCCCCCATTAGGCGGGCCGACGCCGACTCCTGCTCCTCCAACTCCCACCTCTCCTCCATTTAGTTCAAGTTGTAATTATATTGACCCCGCGACGATTATGAACAGCCCGACTGTTGTTCTTGTTCCGGACGGACATACTCTAAATATCACCTATACTTTGAGCGGAGTAAGTAATCCGACTGTAAATTTTTACCGAAATACCAGTCCCGGATTTTTGGGTCCAACTCCTCCTCCTACTGCCACTCTTTTCTCAACTCAATTTGGTAATTTAGGCTCTAATCTTCATACAGGCATTCAGTACCCGCTTAACGGAGGCGGAGGCAATTATTACAATTACTACAATTATCAAATAGCAAAAACAAGTAACGGCTCTACAAGTTATTCCAATCCTTATTCGGTTCTGGTCCAAAAACCAAATCTTCCGCCTTGCGACACTCAATATGGATATAATCCGGGAACCATATCCGGAGCAAGCGTAATTGACTCTTTAACAACGGATACGTCTATCACTTTTGACTTGAGTTATCATAGCAATGGCTGGCCATTTCCCTTAAACAGTTTGCCTCCATATCTTAAAATACAACGTTCGTCTCAAAATACCCCATCATATATTCCCTTTGGCTATACCTCTTCCTCTCCTCCTCCTTCATTTTGCTCAGGATATTTGGTGGCGTGGTGGGGATCTTGGGCATGCAATGAAACTACTTGGAAAGCAAGATATACTTTAAGCCTTCCCCCTGCCACATCTGATAATTTAACTGTCTCCAGTTTTGACACTTCCTCTTGCGGGAATAATAAACTTATAGGAAGCGCTGCTTTTTCTGCTTCAACTTTAGATGGTCAAGCTCCGACGCTTGATGCCAATCCAACCCTTACAACTGGGCAGGCAGAAAATAATGTCTCTTTAGGTTGGACGCCAACCCAAGACGGGGTGGATGTGCAGGGGTATTATACGGAAGGAGCATTAAATCGTTGGCCGCTTACATCTCCACTTACTAGCAAAACTCTTCCCTATAATCCCCCAACTTGGACATTTACAGCCACTGACGATTTAAGAACCCTGCCGCCTGGAACATATTACTACGGCGCAACTGTTTATTATGCGGGTGTTTGTGCTGGCGGAACTGTTCAGACAGACCAAACCGCATTTAACTGGACCGGACAATTCTACGAGGTTTCGGGAAACGTTTTTGTGGACACAAATAAAAATAAGCTGAAAGATCCGGGAGAACAGAATTACACCGGAGCAATCACTATTTCTTCCTCAACCGGTTCTGTAACTTATCAGGGAAACGGCAATTTCAAAGTGTCCAGTCTTCCCGAAGGAACTTATACAATTTCTTATACCAATCTTCCGACTGGCTATCAAGTTAGTTATCCGGTGAATGGTCCGCCGCCGTCATTTTCTGTTACTGTTGGTTCGGCTTGTTCTCCCGGCAGCTCTAATTCTGCTTCTTGTATCGGACAGGGAGATATTAAAGACTTAAATTTCGGTATTACCAACTTAACTCCTTGGATTCAATCCGTTGGTTTGGATTTGAGAATTGACAGCGGATTTAATAACTATATCCCAAGCGCTGCTTTATCCGGACCTTATGCTTCTCTTTTGGGATCAGGCGGCACACCCGGAATTATCTTCTCCGGAGGAAATTCCTATGATCTAGGATTTGGACAAGCCTCGCCTGATCCTTTTAACTGGATTGTCGGAGGACCAACTTATCCTGAAATATTTGTTCCCAAACAGCTAGGCGTAATATCAACCTCCTATGCTTACCAAACATCAATTGCCAAAGACAACGGACTGACTCCAACCGACATTGCCGCTTTCTGTACCGGCGGGATTACCAACTGCACTCTTTCTTCCTCTCTGCCGCACGGCTTGTATCTTGCGGATGGGAATTTAACCATTGCTAATCCTTCCTTTACCTTCGGGGCAAATCAAAACTATGTCATTCTGGTCAATGGAGATTTGACGCTTGATGGGAATATTTCCGTACCTAACGGCTCGACAGTGACATTCTCGGTCAGCGGAAATATCAATGCTGCCAAAAACGTTACCAATATACAAGGGTACTATTCTGCAGATGGAAACTTCACTGCTCAAGGTACGAATAACTGTTCTGTTGCTTCAGATGTGCAGCTTAAAGTTGAAGGAAGCGTAGTTGTGAACGCAGGACAAAACGGGGGAAGTTTTCAAAATCAAAGGGATTTGTGCGCCAATGATACCACTACTCCGGCAGTCCAATTTAGCGAACGGCCGGACTTTATATTAAACGCTCCCCAGCTTATCCAATTTACCAGACCAATTCAGAAAGAAGTCGCCCCCTAGGCGCGGGTATTTGTCATTTGACATTTAACATTTTTCATTGATTTTACATTTGGCAATTGCTACATTTAGATTATGACTCAATCTTCCGTAATCACCTCTGAAATTTTCTATAAAAGACTTTTGCTCTTTGCTCTATTTTCTCAATTGCCTTTTCAAGTCTATCAAAGTGTTCTATTGGCACTGTTTCATTGGGTATAATCTGGGAATCAAATTTTAGCGTAATAGGATTAACTATAAGTATTGTCCATATATTTAGCTGTTGTGCACCCAAAATGTCTTGATGAAGATTATCTCCTATCATGATCGTTTCATATGGTTGAGAATGCGTTTGTCTAAGGGCAATATCATAAAATGCCTTAGCTGGTTTTTTATATCCCGTGTCAGAAGAGAAAATAAAATAAGAAAAATACTTCTTAATCTTTAACTTTTCTAGTTCTTTCATTGTAAATGAACTATGCGTAATGCTAGCAGTTGCTAGGGTGTATTTGTCAACAAGATTTCGAAGAGTATCTTTAACTTTTGGATAAATATTATAATAATCTAGGCTTTCTGTTCGAAATTTCCAAATTAGTTTCCTTAACTCTTTATCTTCGATATTAACGTCATAGTAATTATTGAGCGCTTCCTTTATGCTTTCTTTGAAATCTCTATGTTCGACATCTCTATTCCTACCTTCATAAAACTTATTCTCTTGAACTTTAACTAGTTCTTCAAAAGGAATCCCTATATAACTTTTACCTAAGTTAGTAATATAGACATCAAAAATCTTCCATGCTTTATGTATGTTTTTTTGCTCTATGTCAACGTCAACTAGAGTTTGGTAAATGTCGAAAAGTAAAGTTTTTATCATATTTATTTTTCTTTTAAAATGTAATAGGTAGCTCTACCTTTTCCTTTTCTTTCGATTAATCCTAAATCTATCATTTTCTGAAAATCTAAGGCTCGGGTTGCTTTAGCCCGATTAGCCAATTTTGCGTAATCCCGATCGGCAATAAAACCTTTTTTGTGTATAAACTCAAGTATTTTCCTATGGTAAGGCTGCAATTGTGTTTGGGGATTAATATTAAATTCGCCAAGCTGTTTTTGTACTCGCAGTAATTCGTCAATAATTCCTTCCGTAAAGTATTCAAGCCAAGAAGTAAAATCTATGCTATTCCTCAACTCGTAATAGTTGCCAAACTCACCGACAGTCTGGAAATATTTTGTGACATTTTTATTGTAATAATTCTCAAAACTGAATAAGTTAAACGTATCAAGCCCCATCTTAGCCAATAATGCTTTTGTAGCAAGGCGCGCTGTTCTTCCGTTGCCGTCCATAAACGGATGGATAATCACCATTTGTTTATGAAATATCGAAGCCAGAATGAGTGAATCTATGTTAGTTCTGTTATTGTTTATAAACTCAATTAAGTCCTCCATCAGAGGCTTCACGTCTTTAACATCGGGAGGAAGATATATAACCTTTCTAGTTCTTGGATCATTAACGACAACCGGTTTTTCTCTTAATTTTCCCACTTCGGATTTCGGCAATAATCCCGCTGTTACTTGTTTTTGAATTCTTAGAATAACTCGCAAAGATAAGGTTAGTTTCTCTTCCTGCATCATTTTATTCAAATCTTGCAATGCTTGATTATAATTTAAAACTTCTCTTTCGCTGTCGCGTATATTTGCGGGTTTTAATTTGAGAAGCTTTTTTACTTCTGTTAATGGTAAAGGGTTCCCTTCAATACTGGTTGAGGCATAAGCTGATACTTCACGCGCAGTTTTTTCCAGTTCCAGCAAAACCACATTGGGAAAACGTTTGTTATTAAGCTCGCTAACTAAAGCATTAACTCTTTTGATATTGGCTAGAAGACGATTGGTAATGACATATCGCGGTCGAAACATAACTTTCTAGACAAATTATAGACGATTTTTAGACGATTTGCAAGCAAAATTGTCCCGCCTTCGGCGGGACTACCCCAACTCTTCTCTCTTCGTTCTTAAGAAGAAGAACCATTGTTCGAGGAAACCAAAGAGCTCTTTAAACGGCGTTTCTATCAGATAGTCAAAAACGTAGAGGAAAATATTGATTTGCGAAAGCCCTTCTGTAAATCTTCGTCCCACTTGAACAATCGGCATAAACAAAAAGTCGATAATCGGGGTGGTGAGCGCTTCTTTTTCCCAAACCGCATAAACATTGGCAGTTTGAGAAATTCTGTAAGTAAAGAAGGAAACGATTGCCAGGAAGAAAACGAAAATTCCCTTGCTGACGATATTAAACTGAAGTTTATCCAAGACAAATAAAATCGCTCCAAAGCTAATTGCAAATGCCAAAAGCCAGAAGAATTTGAAAGCAAGATCCAGAACCGGATTTCTTTTTTCCGGTTTAAGAGTAATGACCAACGGTTTGTCCAGCAAAGGTTTTTCCGTGAACAAAATGTTTTGTATTTTGGCGTAGATTCGGTTGGTATTTTTAATATCAGGCGTTCGGATGAAAAGAGAAACCAAAACCATTATCAAAGGCGGGGTAAAGATATTTATAGCCAAAGACTTCCATAAAATATGGCCAAAAATAAGATTGTCATAAGTTGCCTCGATGGAAAAGGCGAAAATAACTTTGGTGAGCAGTATGAAAAAAACAGCTCTGATAATGCCGTTTCGAACTTTTACAGCAATAGTTTTATATCGTTCTTCCGCTGTTTTATAAATTGCGTTTTTGAGCTCTTGCGGATTGGCGATCAAGCTTCTTGCTCCTACCTTATTCTTACGAAAAATTTCTACCATTATCAAAAACGAGGGAATTTGTTTCTTGACATAGGACGTAATTCTGTCTTTAAGGGGATATGCCAGCTGTTTTTCCATGTCTTGGTAAACTTTGGGGAAATTGACCACAATCGAGGCAAGATTTTCCTCTTTCAACTCTCCAAAATACTGCTCAAATAATCTGAATTTAAGAAAAGCAATATCGTCTTTGGCAAAAGACCTTCGGACTGCCAGAAAAATTTGCAGGTCGCGGTTTTGCGGAGTATCATCAAGGATACTGATATGGTCTTGCAAAATGTGGAACAAAAAGGTTGAGAAAAGATCCATGCTTTTGTCTTTGTTCAGCATGGTTTCGATTTTGGCGGACAAAAGATAGTAAATAAGCTCATCGATATTGGCTGGAATTTCTTTTTGTTTTTTATGCAGTTCCTCCCGAAGTTTTAGATAAAGATTTATCGTCTTGGCGACCTTGCTAACTTCTGCTTCTTCGATAATGCTTTCAGGAAAATACCTTGCCCACAGAAGCTCTCGGATAAGAGGAGGAGCGATTTTTTCTCCGCTGCCCCAAAAAAATAACCTTCTTTTGAGAATTCTCTCAATCGCCGCTCGCCGCACCACTTCTTCTTCCCGATAATCCATCGCGTTTCGCAATTTCTCATACCATGAGGCAAGTTCGGAAATTACAGGATTAACATCAATGCCGTGGGCCGGCTGAATTTCATTTTTTTCAAAGGCTAGAACGAGTAAATTGGCAAGCCTGGAAAGAGAAAACGACGAAGAAAGAGTCTGTTGATCCATAAGTTAACCCTATTTTATAAGGTTTCTCTGTCAATGTAAAGCCAGTGTATGCGTTGCGGACATTTTAGACATTCCTCCTTCCAGGATTAGATAATCCAC
>CAYPUE010000014.1:0-19619 GCA_964414015.1 uncultured Gammaproteobacteria bacterium | reverse complement strand
GCTCAAGCTCTTTGACATTGCTAAGACAAGCTAATGGGAGTATTGCACCAGACTCGTAATAGGTTCTAATGTCATCCATTAGATGGAGAGGAGATCGAAAATTTGGATTAGGGGGTTGGGGAGGGGGTTATTTTGGGAGGAATGTAAGTGCAATTTACGGAATTTTCCGTACCTTTGATGAAATATTCTATTCTGCCAATACAAGGTTTTGCGATAACATCAGAAGGCATTGTAAATTTTTCATTTTTGGAATTTATTAAAAGATTTGTCATAAGCCTGTTCCAAATTGGAGCTGCTCCGGTAATGCCGGAAGTCAAGGTTGGGCTCATCGGACTATTATCATTATTTCCCACCCAAACCGCCACTACATAAGAAGGTGTATAACCGATAGTCCAATTGTCTCTTTTATCATCAGAAGTCCCTGTTTTAACGGAAACCGTGTGATTTGGTAGCAAAAGCGGAGAATTTATACCGAATTCTTCCGACCTTGCTAAATTATCAGCTAAAATATCGGAAATAATAAAGGCAATTCCTGGATCTATAACTTGTACTTCTTTAGCCTTACCTTTTTCTTCAAGAATATTTCCGGTTGGATCGGTTATTTTCAAAATCGGATTAATTTCAACTCTTTTTCCTTGATTTGCCAAAACACCATAAACACTAGCCATATCAAGCATTTTTATATCTGCTCCGCCAAGAGTAAGGGAAAGCCCGTAACTTCCCGGATCATTCCAGGTAGTAATGCCCATTTTTTTGCCAAGATCAATCATGGTCGGAACGCCAATTTTATTCAGAGTTTTGACTGCAGGGATATTAAAAGAATTGGCAAAAGCTTTTCTTAAGGATACTAAGCCGTGGAATTTACCATCGTAATTAACAGGAGAATAACTTTCGGAGCCTGGATTATTAAAAGTTATAGGCGAATCATCCAAAAATGTTGCCGGAGTAAAGCCATTAGCTAATGCCGCAGAATAAGTTACAACTTTGATAGAAGATCCAGGCTGCCTTAAGGCTAGGGTTGCATTGACATTCCCGCCCTGCGGATCCGTATAATCCCAGCTTCCAACCATTGCCAAAATTTCTCCGTTTTTAGGATTCGTAATTAGAGCGGCTCCATTGGTAAGATTAAGATAATTATTATTTTGCACCTCTTCTTTGACTACATCTTGCACTTGTTCCTGCAGTTGCAAATCAAGGCTGGTTTTGACCTTAAGTCCGCCTTTTTCAACTGCTGCCAAACCATACCTTTTTACCAGTAAATCTTTAATATACATCACAAAGTGGGGCGCATAAAGAGGTATTTGCGGAGGATTGAAAATTAGCTCTTCTTTTTCCGCATCCTCTTTTTCGGCTTTACTGATAAAACCCAAAGTTACCATTTGCTTTAAAACCTCTGCTTGTCTTTGTTTCCAAAGAGAAGGGCTTTCTCCATAAGGAGAATAAGTTGATGGAGCTTGAGGCAAACCTGCCAAAAATGCGCTTTGCGCCAAATCCAGATCCGAGGCCTTTTTGCCGAAATAAACCTGGGAAGCTGCTTCAACACCCCAAGAAGTCCCTCCATATGGAACTTGATTAAGATACATTTCCAAGATTTCACCTTTTTTATAGATACTGTTCGCCCAAATAGATAAAACAATCTCTTTAATTTTCCGTTGCAGTGTCGGCTGCGGAGTTAAAAGAGTTGATTTTATAAGCTGCTGGGTAATCGTTGAACCTCCTTGAAAAGAGTCGCCTTTAAAATCTGCGACTGCGGCTCTGATAATTGCCAGTAAATCAAATCCTGCGTTGGAATAAAAATTTTTGTCCTCGATGGCAATAGTAGCATTCTGTAAAGATTTCGGGATGGATGAAAGAGGAATAGCGGTTCTATTTTCAGTTGCGTATATCTGGTAAAGAAGCCTATTGTTACGATCATAGATTTTCGTTGCCTGCGGATATTGATTTAAGCGGAGCAGATTTGGATTGGGAAGTTCCGAAAGGAAAATGACAAATAATAGCGGCAAAAAAACAAAAACTAAAGAAAAAAAAACTCCTAGAGAAAAATATTTAAACTTTAAAGAAAAGGGAGGAGGAAAAATTTTTATAGCCTTTATTTTTTTATGACGCAAGTTTTTTATTTTCATAAGCAGTCTTTGTCGGGATTATACTATGAGAATTTTATTTTTGGAATAGGGAACTTTAAGGAGTAGGCGTTTCTATAGGATGAGGACAGGTTAGGCAATAACTGTCACCGGTTGGATCCGTAACAACTATTTCTCCTCTTTGTTCAACATTGTCCGTTTGTCCTTTGGTTGCCAGATCATTGGTGGCTTTGTCGATTGTAACCAGTTGTGTCCCCGGATCAATCCGATTCGGCTCGGTTCCCTTGATAAAATACTCAAGTCGGGTTGGACATCTGTTGGGAGTCCCTTGCGGAGGAGGAAGAAGTCCGGAAGTTGAACAAATTTGTTTTTGGATAATATTCGGGGGTCGTTGTAAAGAAGAGGGAGGTTTATCATCAATAAGGCGAGCCATAATATTATGCCAAATTGGTGCAGCCCCTGTAACTCCGGAAACAAGACCGCTCATTGGAGTATTATCATTATTTCCCACCCAAACTGCCACAACGAAAGTCGGGGTATAGCCAATAGTCCAGTTATCCCTAAAATCATTAGTGGTACCGGTTTTGACAGCCACAGGAAAATCTTTTATCCGAAGCGGCGAATTCTCCCCAAATGCCATAATTCTTGCACCGTTATCGGATAAAATATTGGTTATAATATAGGCAATTCCTTCGGGCAGAACCTTTTTCCCAAAGATAGGGGAGGGCAAAGGCTGAAAAGATTTTATTTCTTTACCATTCTTATCTATTACTTTAAGAATTGGGTTTAGATCCACCCTATATCCTCCGTTTGCCAAAACTCCATAAGCAGTTGCCATATCAAGCATAGTAACTTCTCCGGACCCAAGAGCCAAAGACAAACCGTAATCGCTGGCATTATTGAAAGTAGTTATTCCCATAGCTTCGGAAGTTGCGATCATTGCCGGAACGCCGTTAACTTTTAGCATTTTAACTGCCGGTATATTGACAGAGTTTGCCAGAGCAAAGCGCATTTGCAAAATCCCATGCCATTTGCCGTCGTAATTTACAGGACAATATGGAGGTTTGCCTCCCGGATTTGGAAAACAGACTTTTTGGTCCGCAAAGGGTGTCGCCGCAGTATAGTCATTGATTAGTCCCAAAGTATAATTAATGGGCTTGATCGAGGAACCGGGTTGTCTTAAAGCTAGGGTAACATTGACATTACCATCATTTGCTTCATCAAAATAATCCCAACTTCCAACCATTGCCAAAATTTCTCCGGTTGCGGGATTTGTAACAAGAGAGGCTCCATTAGAAACATCATATGGTTTAAGTTTGGCTACTTCAGTTGCAACTGCATCTTGGGCGAATTGCTGAATTGGCCAGTCAAGACTGGTTATTACTTTTAATCCTCCCTGTTCTACTATTTCCGTGCCGTAGAGTTTAGACAAAAGATCTTTTATGTAAAAGACAAAATGCGGAGCTTTTATCCCGCTTAAGACATTTTCATATTTTAAAGGTTCGCTTAAGGCTTTATCAGCTTCATTTTCGCTAATATAGTTTTGATTAAGCATAGCTTTGATAACAAAAGATTGTTGTTGTTTTGCCAGTTCAGGATGAGATCCAAACGGAGAAAAAGTGGTTGGAGATTCAGGCAAACCTGCAAGAAGTGCGCTTTGCGCCAAATCCAGATCCGAGGCCTTTTTGCCGAAATACGTTTGGGCTGCCGCTTCTATGCCGTAAGCAGTTCCGCCATAGGGAATTTGATTAAGATACATCTCCAAAATCCTATTTTTTGAATATAAAAGTTCTGTTGCGAAAGAAAGCATGGCTTCCTTAATTTTTCTGGTAATAGTTCTTTCCGGAGTAAGCAGGCTGTTTTTAACTAATTGCTGGGTAATCGTTGAACCGCCTTGCAGTTCGCGGTGAAAAATAATTGAAACAAGGGAACGCGCAATGCCTCTTAAATCTATCGGCCCATGATTATAAAAATCTTTATCTTCAATTGAGATCGTTGCCTGCTGAACAGTTTTGGGAATAGATGATAAAGGGATAAATGTTTGGTTTTTCTGTGTATATATCGTGTAGAGAAGTACCCCGTTTCTATCGAGTATTTGCGTTGATTGAGGAAGGCTTGCGCTGGTTAATTTCGTCGGAGAGGGAAGGTCTTTGAGTATGTATAAAAAACCTACAAAAAGAATTAAAATAACGCCTACTAGGCTAAACAATTTCCAGCGTTTTATCTTTTTGATTCTTTTTCGGATACTTTTTATTAAGTGAGGCATAGGTTTTATGATATCATTTAAATATTACTGATGGCAAACTTAATTTTTTTGAACGGATTTAATTGGGTAGACGGCATAATTCTTGTTGTAGTCATAGCTTATATCATTCAAGGCTTATCTCTAGGATTTATTCAATCCGCAATAGATTTTTTTGGCTTTATTTTTTCTTTTATCGCCGGACTTAAATTTTATGGTGTAATTGCTTCTTTGCTAACCAAATTTATTGCCATGCCTTCAGGTTTTAGTAAGGCTTTGGGCTTTTTAATCGCAGCTGTTATCAGTGAGATAATTATAAGTTTAATTCTAAAAACAATCATTAATTTAGCATTTGCTAATTCTTCCAAAGTGCCGGCTTTGATCAAGAAAACAAATAGCTTTTTGGGAATAGTTCCATCCCTTGCATCAGCATTGGTACTTCTCTCTTTCATTTTTTCCCTAATAATATCCTTTCCCTTCTCGCCGTTTCTTAAAAATTCCATTTCTTCATCGAAAATAGGCAGTGTTCTTGTCCAGAAAACCCAAGGATTCGAAAGCGACCTTCAAAAAGTTTTTGGCGGCGCCTTAAATGAGACTTTGAATTTCTTAACGGTTGAACCGCAAGATAACTCAATCGTTAAGCTTCAATTTCAAACTAATAATCTAAAAATAGATGAAATTTCAGAACGTAGGATGATTGCAATGGTAAATAAGGAAAGAGTTTCAAGGGGGCTGTCTACATTATCTTTTGACGGAAATCTTACCAGCGTTGGCAGAGAACATTGTACCGATATGCTTCAAAGAGGATATTTTTCCCACTATACCCCTGAAGGATTATCTCCGTTTGACAGAATGGCTCAAGTTAGCATCTCTTTTACTTATGCCGGAGAAAATTTAGCTTTTTCCCCAAGCGTAGAATTGGCAATGCAAGGACTGATGCAAAGCCTAGGGCACAGAGCCAATATTCTTTCCCAAAATTTTGGTAAGATTGGAATAGGCGTAATCGACGGAGGAATTTATGGCAAAATGTTCTGCCAAGAATTCACGGACTGAATTATTTTATGATTAAATTGCCGATATTAAATCAAGCAAAAATTGAAGGGAAGAGGGTTTTGGTGCGGTTGGATTTGGATGTTCCAATAACATATCAAAAATCAAAAATCAAAAATCAAAAATATATAGAGGATGATACGAGGTTGAAAGCAGGTCTTCCGACTTTGGAATTTCTTTTGAAAAACGGGGCAAAGGTAATTATTGCCGGACACCTCGGACGTCCGCGTCCGAAATATCAGATATCAAATATCAAATATCAAAAAGAGGAAAAAGAGTTTAGCTTGTATCCTGTCGCAGAATGGTTTAATAAAAAGTTAAACCATAATTCACAATTCATGCTTCATAATTCAAGTCTCGGTGGGTTTGCGGGGTGGGAGATTGGACAGAATATTTTTCTCTTGGAAAATTTAAGGTTTTATCAAGGAGAAGAGGAAAATGATCTGCAGTTTGCCAAAAATTTAGCAAATCTTGCAGATATTTATGTTAATGATGCATTCGCAGTTTCTCATAGAGATAATGCTTCAATTGTCGGAGTGGCCAAATTTTTGCCTCATTTTGCCGGATTTCAATTGCAAAAAGAAGTGGAAGTTTTGTCGGGAATTTTGGAAAATCCGAAACGTCCGCTGGTAGTTATTATCGGCGGCGCAAAATTAGAAACGAAACTTCCTTTAGTTGAAAAAATGCACCATATTGCAGATTATGTTTTGGTTGGCGGAAAATTAGCCGGAGATGTAAAAACCTTATTTCAAGTCCAACACGAAAAAATCAAAGGCAGAAAGTCAGTGCTTCTGGTGGCGGATTTAAACGACGAGGGTACAGATATTACGCCAAAAAGCGCAGAAAATTTTTTGCAGATCATCAGTCTGGCTAAGACAGTTGTGTGGAATGGACCGTTAGGGAAAATTTCAGACAGCAAATCAGAAATAATCAAAAGCGAAGAGGGAAGCAAAAAGCTAGCAGAAGGATTGGTTAAGAGCAGTGCTTATGTGGTTGTGGGCGGAGGAGATACAGTAGGATTTTTGGACAAAATTTGTCTTCTGGATAGTTTTGCCTGTATGCCCAAAAGCCGATGTTTCCTCTCAACCGGCGGAGGAGCAATGCTCGCATTCTTATCCGGCGAAACCCTCCCAGGCCTAGAGGCATTAAAGAACTAACCCCATGCCTCTATTTGTTTTAAAGCTTCTTTTCTTGTAGCGAATATAGACTCTTTTATTACTTCAAATCCCGGTAATCCTTTCCCACCCATTATCAATTTTGCTTTTACGCAAAGATACTCCTTTCCTTCCTTTCGGATAATGCGGAGAAGATACCCCTCCTTGATAGGAGTTGCCCATTCTTCATATTCTGGTCTTTTCCATGTCTGAAACCAATTTCTTTTCATCAACCTATTTATAGATAAAATTGTAAGTTAAGTCAATAGTTTATAAAGTTATCTCTTGATGAAATTGATTTAAACCTTTATACTTTAGAATATGATTCGGGTTGCGATTAACGGATACGGAAGAATAGGAAGAGTTGCCCATCGGGTTATTTTGGAAAAATATGCATCGGAAATTGAAGTAGTGGCAATTAACGCTGGCTCTTCAACAGATGCCAAAGGCTGGATGTTGCTTTTGAAATACGACACTGTTTATGGCCGTCTTTCAAAAGATATCAAACATCAAACATCAAATAGCAAATATAAGGATTGTAGCGGGTCAATAATTATTGACAATAAGGAGATTCCGGTTTTTTCCCAGAAAGATCCGACTTTACTTCCTTGGAAAGATTTGAATGTTGATGTTGTAATTGAATCAACAGGGCGTTTTACAACTGAAGAAAAATTAAAAGCCCACTTAACAGCCGGTGCCAAAAAAGTAGTTTTGTCAGCTCCGGCAAAGGGCGGAGAAGTGGCAACTTATGTTTTGTCCGTCAACGACAAGGATTATAAAGGCGAGAGTCTTATCAATAATGCTTCCTGCACAACTAACTGCATAACTCCGGTTGCCAAAATTATGCTGGATAATTTTGGCGTTGAGAAAGCAATAATGACCACAATTCACGGATATACTTCCGACCAAAGACTTCAGGACGGAGGACATAAAGATTATAGGCGGGGAAGAGCAGCGGGCTTAAATATAGTTCCGACTTCAACAGGAGCAACGATTGCTGCCGGAAAAGCCTTGCCAGAACTGGAAGGAATATTCAGCGGTTTGGCAATTAGAGTTCCGGTTGCGGTTGGCAGTTTGTCCGATTTTACCTTTCTTCTTTCCAAAAACACCGCTAAAGGAGAAATAAATGAGGTTTTCAAAAAAGAAGTTGCCAACCCCGTATATAAAGGTATATTGGAAGTAACTGAAGATCCGATTGTCTCAAGCGATATTATCGGCAATTCCCATTCAGCAATAGTTGATTTGTCTTTAACTCAAGTGGTTTCCGGAAATTTAGCGAAAGTAATTGCTTGGTATGATAATGAATACGGATACGCAAATCGATTGGTTGAGGAAGTCATAATGGTTGGTTCTGCAAAGCAGAATTAAGCCATTTAAAATTATGGAGAATAAGGTAGAGCTGCCAAATATTAGAATAATTACTATTTCAGGACGTATAGGTTCAGGATCTACAACTTTGGCGGACAAACTTTCAAAGATTTTGGGATGGCGTCATATTGAAGGAGGAGAAGTTTTTTGGGAAGCTTTGAGAACTAAACTTGGAGTAGATGAGAAAGACACAAATTTAAGAGACGATAAAGAAGATCAGGATTTTGATGCTTCGCTTAAAAAAATCCTAAGCGATGGAAAAAATTTAATCCTGGAAACAAAACTTGCCGGATTTAATGCTCAAGGTATCCCGGGCGTATTCAAAATTGCTGTTATTTGTGAGGATGAGCAGGGAAATGATCAGATAGGCATAAGAATAGACAGGCTTATCAATAGAGAAAAAATATCGGTTGAGGAAGCAAAAGATCAAGCTATGGAAAGAGAGAAGAATGATTTGGAAAAATGGAGAAAGATTTATACAGACAATGACCCGAATTGGGTTTACTGGGACAGGAAATATTATGATTTAGTAGTTAATACTTACGATCATAATCAAGCAGAAACCCTCAAACTCGCTCTGGAGAAAATAGGATATAAATTTTAATTCGTGAAGTATTTCATAAATTAAGATTTTAATTCCCTACAAGTCATTTCAATTAAGCCAAAATAATTGGAATAATCTCGGCAATATCGTCAATTACGTAATCAGGATTACTTTTCAGGATTCTTTTTCCGTGAAATCCATAAGTAACACCTATTGTTTTAGTTTTAGCGTTCTTTCCGGCTAAAATATCCACATCGGTATCTCCTACCATAACAGCTTTTTCCGGTTTAATCCCTAGTTGTTTAAGCGCTCTTAATAGAGATTCAGGATGAGGCTTATGCTTCCCGCCATTTTCTCCAGAGATTATTACGTCGATCTTATTTTTAATACCGGCCAATTCCAGAGTGCGAATGGAAGTTCTTTGCGAGCGAGATGTAATAGCAGCAATTTTTATTCCAATTTCTTTAATTTTAGTAAGAGTGTCTTTAGTATTAGGGAAAGGTGTAGATAGGCGTAGGTTTCCTATCTGGAAAGTACGATGAGTTTCACAAAGATTACCCGTATCATAGGAAGGGGCAAAATGTTTATAGATATTCTCAAGAGGCTTCCCTATCATGTTATTTAATTCATCTCTGGGTATTGCAGGTAGATTATGTAATTGAAAAGTATACTCATATGCTTGATAGATAAGTTCTTTGCTATTTAGCAAAGTACCGTCTATATCAAATAAAACTGCTTCAAAGTTTTTCATTATATTGATCTTTCTGTATTTAATTATACTACTTTTACATAGATACAAACCATGCCACCGATAAGGAAGAATAATCAAGAATACTTCAAAACACCCAGATAAACTTTTTTTGTAATCCCAAGTATTGATATTTAGCAAGTTTGGTGGTAAAGTAAAGGCGCTAATATGTCTTTGAAAAATACTTTAAATTATCTTCAGTTTTTTAAAGAGGTTGGAAAGTCAAAAAGACTTTTAAGAGCTGGTTGGGTTAGAGAAAAAGTCAAGGATCCAGAAAGTGTTGCCGAACACTCATTTCGGGTTGGAATTTTAGCAATGGTTATGTCGGATAAATTAAATCCTAATCTAGATAAGAATAAACTTATAAAAATGGCTTTACTTCACGATCTTGCAGAAGTGATAACAGGAGACGCAATTACCGATAGATGGGATATTATCGATGTGAAAAAAAGAGACGAGAGGGAAAACATAGAAGAGAGCGGAATTAAAAAAATTTTCGATAAGATTGATCAGGAAGATAAATTTGTAAGTATTTTCCATGAAATGATAAGCAGGTTAACACCGGAAGCAAAAGTATTTTTTCAATTAGATAAGCTGGAGATGGCACTTCAGGCTTTTGAGTACGAAGTAGAACAAGGAAAAGACTTAGAAGAGTTTTTTGTAACAGCAAGTCTTTACATAAAAGAGCCTATTCTTAAGGAGATATTTAACAGTATTTTAAACGAAAGAAGTAAGAGAAAGGATAAGATGAAATGAAAGTTGCTGATGTAATGGCAAGACATGTTGAATTTGTATCTACGGATACAACAGTTAGGGATGTGGTAACACTTATTTTTGGACGCGGCATCAACGGACTGCCTGTATGTAAAGACAGAAAAGTCGTAGGTTTTATCACAGAACGCGATATCCTGGCTAACTTTTATCCTTCAATGCAGGAATATATAGAAGATCCATTCCGCTCTGCAGATTTTGAGAATATGGAGAAAAAGGTTGACGAGATTTTCGAGATGACTGCAGACAAAATAATGTCTAAAAATGCTACTACCGTAACAGAAGATACTCCTCTTTTAAGGGCGCAATCATTGATGTTCATAGAAAAAGTCGGCAGACTTCCTGTAGTAGATAAAAAAGGTAAGCTGATTGGTATTATTTCAAAAGGAGATATCTTTAAAGCAGTCGTTGGAGACAGGATATTTTTTACAGAAGACAAAGATTATAATGATTGGATCTCAAAAACCTATTATCGGGCAGTTGATATGAAAGATAGATTAGAACATGAAATGCCTGATCTTTTGAAGATTTTTTCCCAAAACCACGTAGCAAAAATCTTAGATATTGGTTGTGGAACCGGAGATCATGCCATAGAACTTGCCAAAAAAGGCTTTACGGTAATAGGTACTGATAGAAGTTTAGGAATGGTAAAAGAAGCAAATAGAAGAAAGCAAGTGCTTTCGGAAGAAACAAAAGCAAGGGTCAAATTTTTTAATGGAGAAACAGAAGAGATCCTTGCCAAATTAAACATCAATTTCGATGCAGTACTTTTTATGGGGAACACAATTTCTCATAATCCATATAACATTAAGGATTTAATAAAACATGTTGCAAGTTATCTTACGCAAAGAGGGCTGATGATACTGCAGATTACAAATTTCGAAAAAATGATAAAAGTCCGTGAAAGACTTAAAAGTTTCAATTTCGCCAAGCTAGAAGATGGAATAGAACACGAATATGCTTTCTTGGAATTTTATGACCCGCCAAATATGCAAGAAAAAACCATACTTAAAACCTTTGCCATATTAAGGTCTGATATTAAAAGATGGAAATGGTTGGGAGTAAGAAATAGCGTTATGGCCTATATAAATGAAGAAATTATGACAAATATCTTAAAGAAAAACGATTTCAAAAAAATAAGTTTTTACGGAGGATTTTTTGACGGAATAAAATGGGATTATCTTTTCAGAAAACCATTTAAGCCTTTGGAAAGCGATTGGCTTAATGTGGTAGCGGTAAAATAAATTATACAATATGAAATTAAAGATTTTTATTTCTATCATTCTAATCTTTATATTTTTCCCTCAAGCTGTTTTTGCAGAAACAATGTCTCTTAAAGAAATTCCCTTGTCTCCAAGCCCTAAACCTGCTATTGGTTATGAACTTGCATATCCTGGTCTTTTGCCGGACAGCCCTTTATATTTTTTAAAAGTTGCTCGTGATAGGATAGCTAGTCTGTTGACATCAGATCCACTTAAAAAAGCAGAATTGGATCTATTAACTTCTGACAAACGATTAAATTCTGCAGTTTATCTTTTTAAAAAAGGGGCAAGCAAATATGCTTTGGCAGAACAAACTATTTCAAAAGGGGAGAACTATTTTGAAGACGCAATAAAACAAGTAGAGCTTGCGAAAATACAGGGGCTATCGGTTTCAAACATTTTGCCTAACCTTTTTTTAGCATCCCAAAAACATGAAGAAGTAATACAGTCTTTGATAAACCAAACATCAGGGGAAATTAAAGACAGCTTAATTATAGATGAAAAAAGAATGCAAAATTTGCAGCAAAAGGTTAATGCGTTAATGTCTAAATAATAAGAGAAACTCCTTTGTTTGAGAATATTTTTTCTTCTTAAGTTTTAAGCAGGTCTACCTTACAAAAACCATTTTAAAGCATTATTTATTTTTGAATCCGAAAGAATAAAAAACGAGGCTAACTAAAAAGATGACTACATTTGATATAGAAATTGATAGTTGACACGGTAGATTTAGCGTCCTAATATTGCTTTAGCACTATCAGTAGGGCTAAGAACCTTTAAAACGAAGTAAAACTAATCCTATGAAATGTCCTTATTGCGGGTCAAAAGAGTCGGAAGTGGTTGAAACCAGAGACAGCGAAGACTTAGATACCATCAGAAGAAGAAGGGAATGTCTGAAGTGCGAAAAAAGATTTACTACCTACGAAAGGGTAGAGAATGCTAATTTAATAGTCATAAAAAAAGACGGCAAGAGAGAACAATTTAATAGGGATAAATTAAAAAACGGCATAATCAGATCATGCGAAAAAACAACGGTTTCTTTGGAAACGATAGATAAACTGGTTACGGATATAGAAAGAGAATTACGCGGTGAAGATTCAGTAGAAATAGAAAGTAAAAAAATCGGGCAAATGGTAGCGGCAAGATTAAAGAAGCTTGACAAAGTTGCCTATATTAGATTTTCAAGCGTATTTAAAAGATTTGTTGACATAGAAGATTTTGAAGAAGAAGTTAAAAAATTACTAAAATAGATTATGAAACTTGACGGAATAAGAGCAAAAGTTTTTTTAGACAGATATGCCCTAAAAGGTGTTAAGGGGGAACTTTTGGAAAAAACACCGCAGGAAATGTGGAAAAGAGTTGCTCGGGGTATTGCTAAAAACGAAAAGCCAAAGAATCGAAAAATTTGGGAAAAAAGATTTTATTCGGCCATGGATGACTTCAAGTTTGTTCCGGGAGGCAGGATTCTTTCAGGTGCTGGAACAAATTATCAAGTAACCTACTTTAACTGTTTTGTTATACCATCTCCTAAAGATTCAAGAGAAGGAATTCTGGATTCCTTAAAACAATTGGTTGAAATTCAGTCCAGGTCCGGAGGAGTAGGGCTAAATCTTTCATCTTTAAGACCAAGAGGCGCCAGAGTTAAGAAAGTTAACGGTACATCATCAGGTCCGGTTACTTGGGCAGGACTTTTTTCTTACGCCACACATGACGTAGTTCAGCAGGGAGGAACCAGACGCGGCGCAACCATGCTGATGCTTTGGGATTGGCATCCTGACATAGAAGAGTTTATTACAGTTAAACAGGATCTTGCCAAAATTAACGGCGCTAATCTTTCGGTTTGTATCTCCGATAGTTTCATGGAAGCGGTTAAAAAAGATAAAGATTGGAATCTTATTTTTCCGGATTTGGATGACCCAAAATACGACACTAAATGGAACGGAGAAATAGATGACTGGAAAAAAATTCACGGAAAAACGAAAGTTTACAAAACCATCAAAGCACGCTATCTTTGGAATCTAATCTGCGTTGCGGCATGGCGTTCTGCCGAACCGGGGCTGCACTTTTTGGACAGAAGCAACAAGAGAAGCAACACCTGGTATTTTGAGAAATTAATAGCAACCAATCCTTGCGGAGAACAACCTCTTGGCCCTTGGGCAGTTTGTAATCTTGGGGCAATGAATTTAGCAGCTTATGTTAAAACTGGAAAATTTGACTATGAAAATTTTGGTAAAGATGTCAGGGTGGCAATGAGATTTATGGATAATGTTATTGATCAAACTTATTATTTCTACAAAGAAAATGAAAAAGTTGCCAAAGAAATCCGCCGAACCGGTCTTGGTATTATGGGGCTGGGAGATGCCCTTATCAAAATGAAAGTTCGTTACGGATCAAAAGAAGGCATGCCAATCATTGATAAGATTTTCAAAACTTTAAGGGATAATGCGTATGAAGCATCAGCAGATATCGCCAAAGAAAAAGGGGCGTTTCCTAAGTTTAACAAAGCAAAATATTTACAAGGGTATCATATTCAAAGATTGCCAAAAGAATTGCAGAAAAAAATTGCCAAACAGGGGATAAGAAATGCAGTACTTTTAACAATTGCTCCTACCGGTACAACTTCACTAGTGGCAGGAGTTACTTCTGGAATAGAACCTGTTTATGAATTCACTTTTATAAGAAAAGATAGAACAGGTGAACATACGATGTATCATCCTCTTTTTGAGCAGTGGAAAAAGGAAAATCCAAAGGCAGAAAAGCCGGGATATTATGTAAGCGCAAACGATTTAACTCCTCTTGAGCATGCCAATGTCCAAGCAGTTGCCCAGGAGTATATAGACGCTTCTATTTCAAAAACAGTTAATGCGCCTAATTCCCATACGATTGAAGACGTAAAAACACTTTATATGGCAGCGTACGATCTTGGTCTTAAAGGGGTTACCTACATGAGGGAAGGTTCCAGAGAAGGAGTTTTATCAAGAATAGAAGAAAAACCCAAAGAGGTGATAAAACCGAAAGAAATAGAGCTCAAAGAACCGGTAACGCCTCGTCCAATGCAGCTTGAAGGAGTAACTTATCAAGTCGAAAGCCCGGTTGGCAAAACCTATATCACCATTAATCGCAATCAAAATGGCGAACCGTTCGAAGTGTTTTTGACTATTGGCAAAAGCGGTTCTGATGTTGCAGCTATGGCTGATGCTCTTGGCAGAATGATCTCCCTAAACCTTAGGCTTTCCGGGGGATTATCTCCGAGAGAAAGGATGAAACAGGTAGTTGCACAGCTGGTGGGTATTGGCGGGGCAAGAAGCATTGGTTTTGGCAAAGATAAAGTACGTTCTCTTCCGGATGCGGTTGCGAAAGTTTTGGCAATGCATTATGGATTTGCTGTAAATGGAAATGTGGTGGATAAAGTCATTGTGAGCAACGGGAACGGACACACTTTGGTTGATGGAAATGGAACAAATGGAGACAGCAAAAAAATAGAATCTCAAGAATATATCGATGTTGTCAAACTGCAACAGCTAGCTCTGGTCGGAGGAGCAAGCGGGGTAATGAATGATCCCTTAACCGGGCTTTATGATATTTGTCCTGATTGCGGAAGCGGAAGTTTGGCATATGAAGAAGGCTGCAGAAAATGCTACAGCTGCGGCTACTCCGAATGCTAAATCATCCACTCGCACTTGTGTAATATCTTAAAGCAAACTTCCAAGCCAAACGTGCAATAGTGAGAAAAACTATGCTTGTTATTACAAGCAATAAAACATCAGCATAAGAAGCCCTGGAAATTAGAAGTTTTGTTGGAACAGTAATAACAATAGTAACTGGAATCAAAAACGAAAAGGCAAACACGTTTAACTGTTTAAACATCTCCTGAGGAAATCTTGTTAATCCATTAATTTCATACAATATACCAATTATGTTTGAAAGGTTGCTAAACTTTATGATTAGCGTTGAGACGAGATACCAAATGGAATACATCAACGCGATACTGGTTAATCCTAAAACTGCAAAAAATGCTAGCGTGAACACACTTAGAGAGCGTGAATGTAGTAAAATTATCGTAAATAACACGCCTGCGATAACTCGAAAAATTCCGGCATAATTAAACAGCCAAAAACTCATACTAAATTGAGAGTCAATGGGTTTTATAAGTAAGGAATCGAGTTCTCCAAAATGAATTATTCGGGAAAATCTTTCAAAGTTCCGGCTAAATATCATATGAAATGCACCTATAATAATGTTATAAATAGCAGTAAGCAGCAGTAGCTCTTCCCTTGTCCATCCATAGATAGTATTCGTACGTGCGGTCAAAATAAAAATACTTATAAACGACATGCTTCCCCAGACAATAGTTGAAATTATACTATTTATGAAATTTGCTCTGTAAGCGGTTAATACCTGAAAATTCATTGCAAGCAAAGCTGCATATATTTTTAAATATTTTTTCATATTATTGCCCAATGCCTGTAAATTTTTTTACACCCTTTTTCCATAATGCGGAATATAAATATGCCATTACAGTAATCCAAACCAATTGCACAGCAATAATATGCATAAGTTGTCCTACGCTTTGAGTTCCTTGAAGAGAGATAATCGGAAAATAAATCATATAGGCAAAAGGTAAAATATAAGCAATTTTGGCCAAGACATCCGGAAGAAGAGAAAGCGGTAGCAGAAGACCGGCACAGAGCAAGATTATCGCCTCAATAAGCTGAAAAAATCCTCCAACGTCTGTGAGCCAAAAAGCGGAAAGCCCTATAACCATCTTAAACGTAAACGAAAGGACATATGCAAGAATAGTTATAATGACAGCGAGTATTATAATTGTTGCGTCAGTTGCAACAACAAAAAGGTTTTTGAAAAAGAATGTAAATAATAACAAAACAAGAATACCGTAAAAACCCTGTAGTATTCTATACGGAGTTTCTTCAAAAAATTTCAGGACATAATAAGAAAACGGTTTTACGAGAAATTTGGTCAGCTCTCCTTGCTGTATATCCTCATAGGCAACACGTTCTTCAATATGAACTATAAGAAGAGAGGATGCAATTATAAGCATAAAGTAATATGTAGATATCGTTGAGAGTGTCCACCCCGCAATATTTCCTCCATGTGAGACGAGTGCGCCGCGCCAATAAAGATAGAGCATTAAAGGAGGAATAAGCGCAATTAGAAACCAAACAAAAGATCTTGCTCTTTCGGTTATAACAATTTGGAAATTAAGTAAAAATATTTTCCAATACCGCATGTTATTTTATTTTCTTTTCTTTAAAAATATATCTCTGACAATATTTTCTATTCCAACTTCCTCAATATTTAGATCGGCAATCGGAAAATCTGCCAAGAGTTTGGAAGTAATTGCATTTGACTCTTCGCGTTTTACAGAAAGCACAGCTTTAGGAAGATCAAATTCTTTAATCTCCCCGAAGCCACTAATATCTTTTTTATCGATATCTTTTTCAAATATGACAGTGATAATCTTATACTGCGTATATTCTTTTATAAGATTTTGCAATTGTCCGTCAAAAAGCAGTGTTCCATGATCGATGACTAACACTCGTTTACAAAGCTGACGTACATCTTCCATGTAATGGCTCGTTAAAATAATCGTTGATCCATATTTGTAGTTATATTCTTTTATGAAATCCCGCAGCCTTTTCTGCATTACTACATCCAATCCGATGGTTGGTTCATCCAAAAATAGGATTTTTGGGGAGTGGAGAAGTGCAGCTATCAATTCGCATTTCATTCGTTGTCCCAAAGAAAGTTTTCTTACTTGATTATTTATCACATCTTCTACGTTAAGAAGACTTACTAGATCATTTAGGGTTGTTTTATATTGCTCTTGGGGAATTTCATAAACCTCTTTGTTAAGCAAAAATGTGTCAATAGCAGGTAAGTCCCACCAAAGTTGATTTTTCTGGCCCATGACAAGAGAGATCTGTTTGAGAAATGCTGATTTTCTCTCAAAAGGAGTAAATCCCAGTACGCTAACTTTCCCTTTGGACGGATAGAGAAGCCCTGATAGGCATTTTAAGGTTGTAGTTTTACCTGCGCCATTTGGTCCTATGAATCCAACCAGCTCGCCTGGGGCTATAGAAAAAGATATATCTTTTACAGCATGTAACTCTTCATAGCATCTTTTTACCAATGCTTTCAGCGATCCCATAAATCCAGGATCTTTTTTGTATATTTTGTAAGTTTTAAAGAGATTATTTACTTGAATTATTGATGACATAGAAATAATTATAACATTTTCTTCATTTTGCCTATTGATAAAATTTTAATTTGGGTTTATTATAAAAGCAATAAAGTATAGGTAATCATGGTGTAAATCCATGGCTGTGCCGCAACTGTTATAGTCAGAAAACTAGCTTTATTAAGTCTCCCGAGCAGGATATTATTATTTGTTCCTTCTCGAGAGAGAAGGATTTTTTATGCCGATATATACGCGGACAGGGGATAAAGGATATACTTCTTTTTTTAACGGCCAGAGGATTTCAAAATCAGATTTAAGAGTTGATGTTTATGGGACGATTGATGAGCTGAATAGCGCAATTGGCGTCGCAATTGCTGAATTAATAAGGATTAAGGATAAAGGATTAAGGATAAAGAAAGAATTGATAAAAATTCAGAACGACTTATTGGATATTGGGTCTGCGTTAGCAAATCCAGCCTCAAAACCCTTAAGTTATCTAGAAAAAAGGATAAAGGATTTCGAAAACTTTATAGATCGAATGACCAAGCAAATGCCGGTTTTGAAAAATTTCATACTGCCCGGCGGAGGAAAAGCTGGCGCCTTACTTCATTTCACCAGAACTGTTTGCAGAAGAGCCGAGAGAAATTTAGTCAAACTATCGGAAAAAGAAAAACTTAACTCCGAAATTATTATCTATATCAATAGGCTTTCGGACTTGCTTTTTACCATGGCAAGAGATATAAATTATAAAGAAAAATACAAAGATATAATTTGGCCCGCCTAAGTTCAGCATTCGGCTTTTCAATTCTGTTCGAATACGCCTCATGCTTCGCTTTAGCGGCGGGTAAAGTTAATATAATCAATATCGGGTGAAGTCGGTGTAATTCCGACACTGTGCCGCAACTGTAACCCTTCGACAAGCTCAGGGTTATCCTGAGTAAAATGAAGGATAAAAGTCAGATCCCCGTCAAAAGTCTTCCGAGCCAAGGTACCATTCGGTACCTGGCCAGGCGCAGAATTGTGCTTGGCCAGAAGCAATTTTTTGTTTCTCCTCGGAATTCCGCCTAGCGGCGAGATAAAGAGGAGTTTTTTTATGGTTGAACAACTTTTACAGTACAATATTCGTTATGACCATGGTGAGACAGATAGTAGATTTATTGCTAAACAGATAGAGACTCATTTAAGAGAACGTTTCAATGTATTAGTATCGGCAATAGAGTATGAAATAGTTGATGGGCATTTAGTCAGACAGAAAACAAAAGAGCCGTTTATAGAATCTATAAAAAGAGGAAGAGATGTAATCCGAAAACTTAGTCCGAATCCTATTGATTTTGACAGAGAGGATGCGGAGGTAATAGGCTTTAGAAGAATAGATTCTTCCATGTCAGATCCTTTAACTGCTTTAGGCAGCAAGATGTTATCGATTTCTGTTAAAGGAGAGAAGGAATCAAAATACCAGCATAATTTTTATGACATTTTTACCCTTAAAGAAAGAAATGGGGAAAGATACGTTGAATTATTAAGATATAGTTCTGCGTTAAATAGTATGGATTATTTAAAGCGTCTTAGTTTGGATACCAATAATCCTCCTAAAGCAGAAGATTTTTTAGCTAACCCAATCAAAATTACAAATGTTTCCATAACTCCCGAGCAGATCCACGAAGCTTTGCATATAGACCATGAATACATGGAGCCTTCGGATTTCGATGAAATTTGGATAACAATTCAACCTTTCGTAAAACGATATCTTTTAAATCGAGATGCTCGTTCTTTTAATGCAATCCTTAACTTTGCAGATGAGGTTTGGGAAAATAAAAATAGGAAAGAAAAGGGGCAAGAATATAAGGACTATTTAAATTATAGGCATTCTTATAACGAAGTGAGAGATTTAGAAGAAAAAGAGGTAAGACAAGTGAGTACGCCTTGTCCTGGAAAATCAGGAGCAGACATAGGCAATTCTCCATTTTCTGTATCTGAATTTAGCAGGGGATATAGTTTTGACCATGAGGGAACGTGTGTCGTATGCAATTCTGGGCCTAAAGCTTTAGGTCCCTGCGAAATTTGTGAGGAGTGTACAATTAAAATTGAGAAAAAAGAGCAACTAGGTCAATAGTATAAAAGAAAACCGCTCTGGTGTCTTTTTGGTTTTGTGCTATCATTATAATGTATGGTAGACGATACAAATTCTGCACAAAAAACAACT
>CAYPUE010000013.1:0-21509 GCA_964414015.1 uncultured Gammaproteobacteria bacterium | reverse complement strand
GCAGGAGCCTTTTAAGCTCTTGGTCACAGGTTCGAATCCTGTCCGGCTCACCCGATAGGATAGAGGACGATTTTACATTTCCAGTAGCCTCGTACACGAGGCCAAGCTTTGCGGTTCGAAATTGTTTTTCTTCCCAGACGACACCGTCGGGAAATATCGAACCAGCTATGGCAACTCTTCCTTCTGGCGTAGCGTCTAACCATAGTCGGTTAAGATTGGAGAGGTAGAAAACTGCAAAACCGAGAATTTCGTCAATGTCCAATTCAAGCATTCTCTTTTCTGCAAGCAAACCTTTTTTAACAAGAATTTCCAAGTCGAATTCCTTTTTTAGCTCCTTGAATTCTGCGTCACTATAAAGACCTTCCGCATTTTTCCGCATGGCCGCTTTTTTAACCTCGGTTATGTTCTCAATATCCTTTTCTACAACTTTATTTGTTCTAGTTATCTCGTCATACTGCGAGTGATATTTTTCTCTAAGCATTTCCGTATACCAAACCATGTAATCTTCCTCAAAAGTGATTGTTTTTAACAATGCTATGAATTCTTTTTCCAGTAAGTCTCTGTTGTAACTATCAATCCTGTGAACACCCCTTGACTGGCAGTAGTAGAGCGGTACTTTGTTTTTTCTTCCTTGCGCCCAAGAAGAGGTCATAAAACTGTTGCAGTCTTTACAGCGAAGAATTTTTCTTAACTTAAAGTCCTCTCGCAGTGCCGAATATCCGTTGCGTCTTGGTTGCCTTCCCGATAAAACATCTCTCACTCTTCCAAAAGTAGCGTCATCCACCATCGGTTCGTGTTTGCCCGTGCATTCGCCGTACTTCTTGCTAATCAAAACACCCATGTAAAATTTGTTTGAGAAAATTTGGGTCATTGCTTTTGCCGTAAACTGCTTAAAATTTTTTTTTGTTTTTGATTTAATACCAATTTTGTTAAGATGTTCTGCCACCTTGTTTAGTGACCATCCTTCGTAAGCAACTTTATGCCACATTTCCTGCAAAGCGGAAAAAGTTTCTAGGTCTTTTACTGCTACTGACTTACCGCTTGTTTTTATCATTAAATATCCCAAGGGCGGCTTGGAGGTAATATTCCCCTCAAAGAAACGGCGTTTGAGAGAATTGGCCACGTTTATAGCGCGGGTTTCATTTTCCATTTGGTCTTTTGCCGCAAAGATTGTCTCAACGAATTTTTCAACAGGGCTTTGGCCAGTCGGTTCGGTTAGGGATATAAGAGCAACGCCAGCTTTTGCCAAAGTAGCGCTTATGGCCAGATGGTTCTCCGTGCTCCTATTAAGTCTACTTAAAGAATAAACAAAGATGGCGGAAACATTGTTTTTCTTATCAAGGCAGTATGCCAGCATTTTCTTGAGCTGGGGACGATTTACATTTGTAGCGGTTAGCCCTTCTTCCCGAAATGTCCATACTAACTCATAGCCAAGCTGTTCTGCCCGCTGAGTACAAAGCTCTTTCTGACTATCCAAGCTGTAGCCGTCAACCTGTTTTTCTGAAGAAACTCTTGTATAGATTACGCAGAGTTTTTGCATATTATCAAGACCTGTTTTCATTGTAAGCCTTTCCTTTTCGATTTGCAATAGCCAATTTTGTTGACAGGGTAAAGAGCACGTCAACAGTTTCGCCTGCACGCTGAATCAGTTGCAGTACCTCATCATCAGAAAGCCTTGCGACTTTTTCTTTGAGTAGTTCTCTTGTTCTTTGGATTGTCATTATGTCCTCTTTCTCAAAAACGCCTGTTCTACGCAATCGTAGTGCGTGCTCTCAAAGCTATCTTTTGGCTTTTTGCCTCTTTAGCTTCAACAAGCGCTTACTGGTCGCATCCTGAAAAAAACTCTTTTTCTTTATTTCTTGCAAAAAATCCGTGTTAAAAACAAGTCGTTTGAACCGATCTATCAGTTGAGCGTCGCTCTCGCGTCTTCTTTTCCGAACTATTAGGTTCATAATCTATCGCCTCGCCTCCCGTTGAGTGATTTTTGCCTTGTACATTCGCACCTCGCCCTTCATTGGCGTATGTATGCAAAAGGACTTGAAACGTTCCAGGCTCCACCCCTCTGGCGAAAGCTTATTCATCAAGTTGCTCTCTGGAAAAAAAACAGTCTTACAAGTTCTCCTCGCTATGGTTTGGCCACCAAACACTCTCGTCAGGTACGATTCCAGAACCTTTTCTGTCAAAGCCATTGAAACACAAATGTTTTTCATAACTCTTCTACCTCACTCTCAAAATAGCGATCGTCTTCCTCAACTTCTGCTGGGTGACGGGTTGTGATGGGTTGAGGGTCATCAAACCCGTCGCCCTTCAAACGATTATTCGCTGGTGTAGGGTTATTAGCTTCGGGTGTAGGGTTAGACCCCCTTTTTCTAAAACTATTTCTATCGTCTCTCGTATGTAAAAGTCTTGAAAATGTAGGGTTTTGCCTACACCCAGCCTCGAAAGTGCCTACATTTTTATAGAAAATTCCATATTTTGTCCTGCTTTTCACAAATTTGTCTGCCATTCGTCTTCCAAAGTTTGTATTGGACAAAATATCTTCTTTCTTGAAGCCGTTATTTTCTGCCCATGCACGATATTTTTTGTATGCTGTAATTGCTTTTTCCTCCTCAACTTTTTCTGGGTATGTTTCAATTAGAAAGTCATAGAGCTCGTCATTCTCTGCTTGATAGGTTTGAGTCTCTTCACTGACCACATTGGGTGTTGGTTCGAGACCTTCTTCTTGCCACAATAAACACCCTCTAACGAGCCAATTCAAAATGCCTTCATGCTCCGCTTGTAGCTTTTTTTGCAGCTTCTTATCGTCAGTTTCACCTGCAAATTTAGCATTGAATGGTATCAACCGAACCCTTCGCCAAAAACCAAACGAATCGTCCTCAACTTTCGGCTTATGATTTACGAAGAGCCAGGGTTTCACAGTGGGGTCGAAGCTAAAAAATTCCGAGTATAAATAACGTGCACTAACCCTATCGCCGCCTGTCCATGCTTTCAGCCTTTGTTCGTTTAATTTCGAGGTACTAAGTGCTTCGGAAGAAACTAAAAACCGCTTGAATTCTGTTGCGGCTACGTCATTTGAGCTTGAAGAATAATTTCTTTGAAGTAAGCTGGCAGGCGCATCGTATCCATAGTCTTCCAATATTCTTCGAATTGTTTTGAACAAAACTGATTTCCCGTTTGCTCCCGTTCCAAAGCAAAAGAAGGCAACCTGTTCGCTAACATCGCCTGTTATGGAATAACCGAGTGCTTTGTGAACATACCTGATTAACTCTTCATTCCCCTCAAAGATTTCATTTATAAACTGTTCCCATCGGGGACATTTTGCGGATGAATCATATCCAACCGAAGTTTGCATGGTGATTCTGTCTTCTGATCTTCCATCTCGCAATATTCCCGTTTTTAAGTCAACTATTCCGTTGGGACAAGACAAAAGCATTGGGTTGGAATCCCAATTCTCACCATCATCGGCAATGGGTTTAATGCTTTTTGCGATATACGTTGCTGCGTCAATCTTTGGCCGACTTTCAGATGCGATCGCCCATCTTGCGGCCGCCTCTCTTTGGCGTAGGTCGCTAATTTCCGCTGCTTCCACATATTGCTGGCGTGCTGCTTCCACAGCGAGGCGATTTAGCTCTCCTTCGTTGTCAGGTTTCCACCTATGCTCATTCCACAAAAGCCATCGCTTCCTTTTATGGTCAAATCGCAGTTTATCCCCAAACATATCGGCGATCTGTTCGGCATTTGTCGTATCGGTTAAATTTTTAGCCTTATTCTGGTTTTCTTCAATATTTTTTGAAAACTTGTTTCTAATATAGTCGAATTTCTCCCGCAGCTCTCTTTCATTCATTGGCGGTTTGCATTTTTCCCGATTGACGGCCTTGGTGAGAATCCAAGCAGTTTCTTCATCGTGTTTGTTCAAGTAGGACAGAATGGCGCTTTTGAAGAAGTTGTTTCGTGCCCCTTCTGGTATGCTCCCGACCCTCGAATCATTGAAAGGTTGTCCTGCGCCCATTTTCTCTTTTCTGATTTTCAAAAGTTTCTTCAAGTCTTCGGGGATTGGCTCAAGATACATTGTTTCAATTTCCTTTTCCCAAGTGTAACTTTTCCCATCGAGGCTTGAAGGCGGCAAAACCACAAAACCGCCATCGCCCCGAAAGTCCAAAGGCTTGTCGTTTATGGCCTCATCATTTCGTATTTCCTCCGTCCATCTATAGTAAAAATGTTTTTTTCCTGAAATGGTTTTAACAACCATAGAGGAGTTAAAATCCTGTGAATCGTCGTCAACATCAATGACCACTAATCGTGAGAGTTTTCCTGTTGCCATGCCAATCGCGTTATACTTTGGTTTGTCAAACCATCTATGCAGGTCTTCGTCCGTCGGCAATTCGGTTTGATACTTTTTCCATTTCACGGCGGGAATTTTGCTAATCTTTCCGTTTTTTTTACTCAAGAAAACGGGGAAGACTGGCCAACCTTTATCAAGATATTTTTTTGCAATTTCGTATGTTATCATGTTTTTTGTTGCCCCGCGCTCCGACTGTGGAATATTCAGCCCGAACGCGGGGCGTTATTTACTTTCCTCCAATTTGGACGCAATTTTATCTAGCAACTCTCGTTTACGAATTAACAAGTCTCGCGCACCCACAGGTGAATTATTCAAAAAATCTACGTGAAGTTGTTCACATTGGAGTTTATCTCTAAAGAGGAACACGATGTGCCGCGGCCTATCTGTAGTCACTCCTAGGAAAGACACGTCCTTTGCCAAAAGAAATGCCGCAAAATCAATTGTGCTAGTCTTGTAAACATTATCCATATAATATGCTTATATATTCTGCTTCCTCGCTAGGGGGCGAGTCGTAAAGTCTTTTATCGAAAGAAGAAACCCGCCCCTAGCCAGAAATCAAACTTTTCTCCCTGTAAATTTCTTGACAACATCAATTACAAATTTTGAAATGAAACTGTCATTCTCGGCCGCTCGCATTTTGATGTAGCGGATGTCCTCTGGTAATAAGAATAATGTTAGCTTTTTCTTTTTCTTCATATTTCTTGACACAAAAAAAGACGGAAAACAAAAACCCTTTTTTGGGCTTTTGTCACCGTCCGATTGTTTCGGTACGCTGACTGTCGTGATAGCGCCAAAGCTTCCCGTTTTTATCGAGGTGGTCTGCTGGTTCCTCTAGTTGCTCGCTTATTTGTCCGAAGACATATCTGCACTGAACGAAATTGCCTAGCCACGTTGAGGCGCTACCTTGGTAATTTTACCACCTTTGCGGAGCTTGTCAAGTAGCAATATGTATATAAAACTGGGTCAATATCACTTTCGGGGGGAAAACTATAAGCTGGGGATTCTGCCTCTTGACAAACCTTTTTATTTATGCTAATATGTCTCAACAAGTAGAACAGGAAAAACCTATCTACCCACGAACTAAAGGAATCGTGGGTTTTTTGTTTTTTATGACATCATACAAAACCGTAACATTTTCAAATGGCCGCGTCGTTCGGCTCCGCGAAGATACTCCTGCGGAGAAAAAACTGCGACAGGAAAACTGGCTGGTGCATCGAAAAAAAATATGTATTTTCCCCACGCGGTCAGATGGAGCCCTGATTTGTCTCATGGCGAAGAAACGAGGTCAAAATCTAACACGATACCTTACAGAGCTGGTACGGCTTGATGCCGCTATATTAGAATAATCGCTTATTTATGGAAAATTTTAATCTATCACCCGAAACCAAAGAACAGTTAAGACAAATGAAAATCCGAATGAATGTAATCGGCAAATGCGCCATCTGTTTAACGCCCCTCGAAGTTCGTGACGTTCGAAAGCAGCAGTTTTGCGCCGCGCACCAGTATCAAGCGGGAATGATCAAGCGCTACCAATCAAAGGAAAAAGGGATACTTACCGAAGCAGAGCGTCTTAGAATATTAAATGAAGGCGGTCGCCCAGGGAAAAACTGGAATGAATAAAGATATTCTTACAAAAGAAAAATACGAAGTATTGCGAAACTCTCTTGTGACCCAACTTCTGGGAGTAATTTTGCTTTGGCTTTTGCATAAAAACGCAGGCCAAATAATAAAATCAAATCTGATAATTGAGGCGATGCGTTCAAGAGGTTTTTCCCAAAGTTTACAGGCCGAGCTTATCGAATCAGCAGAAAAAATGCTAAAAAGACTTGACACTCGTTTTGGTGACGAAGCGAGCGGAGCATCTGTCGGCGCAAATCGAATCATTCCTGCTTTTATGGCAGGCGGAAACAGGGGAAATAAGGGAGTGAACATATGAGCGCAATAAGAAAGGTGATTCCTCTCGAACAAACAATAAGCGATGCTTACAAAAAAATTCTTATGGAAACAATTGAAGAATTAGTTTATCTTTCCCTATTTAATGAGGCCAGCCGAGAAACCAGGTCTGTCATCATGTCCGAAATTAACCGAGAGGCTCAAGAGAGGAAAATTTTTGATAGGGCAAATTTTATGTATGAAAAGATAAAAGAAATTTCAGATAGTTTGTCACTTAAAAAATTATTATCTGCAAGACGAGAAAGATTTTACAAAGTGTTTTTGACACTAATAGAATGACAAGAAAAGCAGATGCTATTATCAGCTCATACAAGGACTTAATTAAGAGGGAGCACAAGGAAGTTGGTGTAACAAAACATCTTGCAAGCATTCAAAGGCTGATTGTTGCACGATACACAGACGTAGATTATAACGAAGCAAGAGAATTACTGGCAAAAGAGTTTGGAAAAAAATATCTTGACGAGATTGAAAGCTCTTGGTTGGCGCATAGACGGAAGAATGAGCAAGATTTCAAGAAGAGCGCGCGGTACCAAATAGCAGTAAAACGAAAAAAAGATGCAAGCGCAGATAGGAAAATACTAGAGAACGTCGAAGCATTTTCAGCACAGGAGGGGCGGCTTGAGTTATGAAAAATGGGAGCAAAAAAGGCGAACTTGAGGCTACGGGAGGCTTTGGGGGTAAAACCACCTTTTCCCCCCCCTTCCAGTCTCCTTCCGCTATTCGTCGCAATACTGAGCTTAAAAAGCCTATACGGGTTAACTCTCTGGTCGCCATGAAGAAGGCAACAGCTTTTCTTATAGGAGAAATCATGGCACAGCAAACACGAACTCAACATGACCGAAAGACGGCAGCCGATTTGCTGCGAACGGGCTTGAAGTTTTTTGAAGTAATAAATACCCAGAAGGAACTTACCCAACTCAAAAAGAAACTTGAAGCGTAACATATCCAAAACATATATCTTGAGACAACGTTAATATATCCAAAACATATACACCCTTCTCTGCCAATATATCCAAAGCATATATCAGCAGGAAATCAATCCCCCCTGGGGTACGAAGGGTTAAAGGGGGTCGGATGTGGATAGCAAGAGCACGCTTTTTTCACATTTTCGGGTCTTAAAAACCAATGGAGATTCCGAACCAGGTTCGACATCCCCCCGCCACAGATAGGGTACCCCATTTTGAAACTCCCCCAAAAAATTTTTCCCTTTGACTTGTCGCCAGGCGACAGGTGGGGTTGCTACTATGAGGTATTGACAGGGTATGTTATAATACAAATAAGCAAAGTAATCTTACCAGAAGAACTTTAACGAAAGAGCCAGCACGGGGCTCTTTTTCGGTTTAGTACAAGCTAAACCCAGGCGTCAAACACAATGTTTGGCGCTTTTTTTATGAGAAAAAATTTATCAACGCTTTCAGGGCACATCAACTCTTTCATGGAAACCTTCGGGTTTGAGGCAAAAACCTCAAGGTACCCCCATTTTGTAGATTTGAGGCGTCTTGCAGGCGAGCTTTCCCCTCTTGTTTCAGGAGTTGGAACCGCGTTTGGATTGCCAGAAGGCTACTTGAGCGAAAACCTTTCCGCTTTCTCGCGAGGTTCAGTTGCGGAAAAAGCAGGCGCAATTCCCTTGCAGACGACTCTAAGCCCGATAAACTTTCCTGCTGTATCGCCACAGGCAAAAACGGTAATCCCGCCCACTACTCCTACAGCCCCCCCTTCTCAGCAGAGTTGGGCACAACAGTATTTAGCCGACAGCAACAGCGGAAAAGTTACCTGGGACGATAACCTGCGCAGTTATGCTTCAAGTTTGCTTCGGGGAAGCAGCGGAACCTTAGAAAGTGCGGCTCCCGACTTATCAGGACAAATCAACGCCGTTTATAATCCCGCATTTGAAACGCTGGGGAAACAACAAAGCTACTTGCAAGATGTTTTGGCTCCTGCTCAGCGAGCCGAATTAGAAGCTCAAAAACAAAACCTGCTGGATGTTGTGGCGCAAAAACAGCGACAGACACAGGAAGACATTTCGACTCGCGAACAAAACTTGCAGCAAAGCCGACAGTCGGCTCTTGAACAGGCTATTAGGGCACGGCAGGGGCTTGCTCAGCAAGCTCTCGCTCGTTTCGGCACAAGCAGTTCAACAGGTGCGGTACTTGGCGAACTGGCATCGCAAGAGTTTGCCCGCCAACAAGGTCAAACGGAGCAAAACTACGCGCAAGCCTTTCAAGGACTGCTAACACAGCGAGGAAGACTCGACGACTGGGGGAACCAGGAAACGCTGCGAATTAACCGAGACGTTGATTCGCAATTAAAAAGTTTAGAGGCCGAACTTCAGGGCAGAATTCTGGCGATTGACCAGCAAAAAGGCGCCCTCGAAAGCCAAAAAGCGCAAGCCAAAGTTGCCGAATTAACCAAGACTCTTGACGAGGCGCGAGCATTGGAAAATGCCCGAAAAACCGCACTCATTAACATTGACACCTTCAAACAGCAAATGGCGCTTACCCTAGCCGCAAACGCTCAAGGATTAAATAACGACCTTTTTAATGTCGAAGCTAATCCCTTTAGCGTGCAACAGCAATCCTTGTCTATGGGAGCCACTCCGTCTCAAAACATAGCCTATATTAGTAATCCCCGTAGGTATGACGAGTTTGGCAATCTACTAAACGTTTAATATGGCTTTTTTAGATGATTTCAAAAACAGAATTGCGACGGGACTTGCTCAAGCTACGGCAAGGAATACTCCGCCCGAAGTCTTTACCAATCTGCAAAACTCTTTTCAGAACTTTTTGCAAGGCGCAAGGGATTACATTGCTCCGCCCAATGTTTCCCGCAAGGTTGACCCGAATCTCTTGCAATCCTTTAGAAGTTTTATTACTGAAAAAGCAGTAGATGTTAAGCAACAATTGCAACCGCGCTTTCAGGACTTTCTTTCTACAATCCAGCAAACCCCGCAGTATAAGCAAGCAAGTACAGTAGTTGAAAACCTCAATCCCAGCAACCTTGAAACCCCCGTCTTGGGCGGAATTCGTCGTTTTCAGCAGGAGAGCGCGCAAGAGGCGATACAAAAATACAACCCCAAAACTTCGATAACTTTCCAAGGGCGGCAAATCCCCCTAAGCGAATCACAACAATATGCAGGAACTCCGACGGGAGCAATGGACGTTGGTTTCGGTGGTTTACCGATAGGAGCTGGTTTTTCGCGTACCCCTAAAAATGTTGAAGTGCTAGACTCTCTCATTCAATCTGCTAAAAGTCAGGAGGAAGCGGTTTTCAGGCTGGGGGCGCTTTTTGATCGAACTAAAGAGGCGTTTAGCCAACTGTTCAAAGCAAGCCCCGACGAGGCGGTTCAGCGGCTGAAATCTTCGCGAGCGGCAATCGCGCAGGTGATGCAGGGGATGGCGGGCAGTGGTGGCGCTGGTTACAAGAGTGATTATGCGCTGTTGCAAACCATGAAAGAAAACCCAGACACGGGGAAAATTATTTCTCTTCTGGAAGACCACGTTTCAGAAATTGACACGCTTCTTAAAAAAAACATTCTCACCCCAGCGCAGGAAGCAGCTAGACGCAAACTACCAGGTATTATGTATCAATTAAGCCCAGACAAAGAAAAACTCCAGCCATTAGCGGAAGAAGCAAGGAAGTATAAAGATGCAGAAAAATTTATAAGTGGAAGATATGGGAAACTTGTTCATTCTCCAGAAGCCGATTTATTTGATATACAAACAATGGAAAAAAGTAATGCTGAAGTATTTAGAAATGCACTAAAGCGGGAAGGGCTTACTGAAGAAAAACGAGGGTTTTTCAAAAAAGAAGCAGAAATGGCAGAAAAAATAGTAAAAGATGCTGAAGAATTAAGAGCAATGGAATTCAAAACCTATGGGGACTTCTACACCCAAGCTACAGGAGAAAAAAGCTTGAATTTTGTCAAAGAAATGGCTGATGAGAGCCGAAGAATTAAAGACCCTCGCAACATTTCCCAACCATTAGAGGATATTGTTAATAATACTTTTAACGAAGTAAAAAAGAAGGTCAATGCTTTGGACTACCTCCGAACACCAAACAGAGTGCTTGAGAAAATCGGACTTGGTAACGAGGCGAAGCTGTTGCGTAAACAATATGACGCGTATCTTGGCGAACTGCCAAAAGAAATTGACAAAATTACCGCATGGAGCAAGAGAGTTTCATCGGACGCTAACGTTCGAATCTTTCGCTATCTTGACGGAAAACTTCCGCAACTTGATAATCCTGCAGAACTACAGGTGGCAAACGAAATAAAAGCCTACTTAAAAGATTGGGCGATAAAATTGAACCTGCCAGAGGACAGGCAAATTTCAAAGTACATCACCCATCTATTTCCCAAAGGCGCTATTGAAAAAGAGTTTGACCCCGAAGTGGCAAAGCTTATACGAAGCAAAGTTGCCGAAAGCGTTTACGACCCCTTCCTGCAAAAAAGAATAAACATGCCAGATTACCTTGAAGACACCTGGCAAGCTCTTGACGCCTACACTAAAAGAGCCACTAGAAAATACTACATGGACACAGCGCTTGAACAGATAGCTCAGAAAGCCGAAAACCTGCCACTTGAAAGCTACAACTACGTCAAAGGACGAATAGCTAGAATCAATATGCAGCCAACAGAGATTGACAACTTGCTTGATATTTTTGTAAAAAGCTCCCCTATTGGGTACAAGCTAGGTCAACGGCCAACAACAGCAGTAACACAAATAGCAAGGCGAATGGTTTACAGAGCGCTACTTGGACTTAACCCTTTGGCTGCGCTTCGCAACTTACAACAGACCACAAACACATATTCGGTTTTAGGTGAAAAATATTTCGGTGTAGGACTTATGAAAACGATACAAAACCTGCCAAGGTTTATTCTTGGCAAAGACACGGAACTTGAAGCGGCAGGAGTTTTGGGAAAAGATATTGTTCAAGACCGTACAATCTCGGCTACAAAGAAGTTTTGGGAAAACGCAGATAATGTTTTGTTTTATATGTTTAATCTGGCCGAGAAATGGAACCGAGGAGTTGCTTACTTTGGGGCAAAGACAAAAGCTCTTTCGCAAGGCATGAACGAAACCCAAGCCTTAGAATATGCAAAAGACATTGTGGGCAAAACGCAGTTTTATTATGACGTTATTGATACGCCAGCATTTTTACAAAGCGACATTACAAAAACACTTTTCCAGTTTGGGAAATATCCCCTGGCTCAAACAGAATTTTTAGTGGAAATGGTGAAGAACAAAAGCATTGCTGGCTCTCTTCGCTACATCGTCAGCAACCTTCTTTTCGTTGCCACAGTTGGTAAAATCCTTGGTCTTGAGCCGCAAGACATGTTCCCTCAATTTAGGTTTGGTTCTCCTCCTGCCTTGCAACTGCCTGCTGGAGTATTTCAGGCGGCAACACAAGGTGAAGACAAGTACGGCAATCCGCTTTCACCAACCGAGAGGATTTTTAACAAAGATGTTCAAAGAGGAGCTTTGAACTATGTACCAGCAGGCGGCCAACTGCGTAGGATGTACGAAGGCGCAACGTCCTCGCTTGAAGGTGGGAGTTACACCCCGTCGGGGAAACTTCGCTATCCCGTAGAAGGAAACTTGCGAAATCTATTGTTTGGTATTGGTACTTCGCGGGAAGCTCAAGATTATTATAGTTCAGGTTCCCCGTTTGGTGATAGGCAAACGGAACTTTACAGGCAACTTATTAGCGCAGGGCTTTCCCCGCAAGAAGCTTATCAGAAAATAGCTGACCAGCGAACACAGGAGGAGGCCTTCAAAAAAGACATACAGAGTTACGCCCCCTCGCAAGGTTTCTTTGACGCATTAGGACAAAAGCTGGACTCTTTATTCGGTCGAAATCCATCTGTTCAACCGCAGGGAGATTTAATTGTAAATTTGTACAAGAGACAAAAAGAAGATTCTGATAATACAGCAAAAATCAAGGACATCATGGAGCTTGGACTAGGACAACAGGTAACCGAGGCGCTCTTGTCAAAATATAATCTTGGTACATATCAAGACGCCCAGTTTGTACTTCTTAAAAGTCTGGGGGTTGGAAATGGGGCCAGAGGACAGGCAGTTAAAAGTTTACTTTCTGGCCTTTCAAGCGAGCAGTATGTAGAAATAACCAAAGTCTTAACAGAGAGAGGCATTTTAACAAGCGGCGTTATTGAGCAATTAGTGAAAGATGGAGAAATTGGCGTTCTTGATGGCGAACGCATGAAAGCCTTGACAAAGCGTCATTCTGGCAAATTGCCGAAAGCAAAAAGGTTTCCTCTGCCTCGGCCGACAATGAAAAAGGTTTCCTTCAAGTTTCCAAAGGCTGCCAAGACAAAAGCGCCAACGCTGCCCCGACTGACTTTCAAGCCGCTTGTTCCACTTAAAGCACGAAAGATAAAAGAACCTGTATTGCCGAGAGGAATTGCAAGATGAGGCTTTCTGAAATTAAAAGAACTTTTTTTGCCAATAGAGTAACGGGAGCAACGCTTGCGCAGTTAATGCGGAATTATTTTATAAGTCAAGGCATTGGCGGTTCAACCAATGACGAGATGGAACGAAACTGGCTTAAAAAAATCATTGTTGACAATGGCGGAGATGTAGTCACGAATAATTATCTAAGCGAACTTTACAAGTCGGCAAATGCGGCGCTTGGCTTCTCAGTTACCAACCGCTTACTTGAGAATCAAAAAACATTCTACTTGAGGTACACGCCATGAAAGTAACACCGCAAAACAAATCAATGCTTAAAAAACTCCATATTGGCGACTACCGTCCATTGCAAAGCGCACGTTTAGAAAAGTCGCTTTTTGGAAAAGGTGGTATCTTTTGGAAGAAAAAGACATTAGCAATCAATCTAGGAAAAAAACCTATATGACTGAAGAAAAAATCGTTAAACCAAAGTATGCTGAACAACATAGCAAGCCTGACTTGTCATCTTCTAAAAACACGAAGGACGAAATGATTGCCAGGCAACCAATTGAGGAAAAGTTTGTTGATGAAGAGGCGAAAGTTGAAATAAACGATGGCCAAGAATGGGGATGGAGCTGGGGACTAACACCAACCGACGAGCCTCTCTGGTGGGTGGTGGCTGATTCATTGTCTTTGGATAAACGAGCGGCGCTTGTTAATCAAGATGTTGTTTCTGAAATAGGAAAACTTGCTATTGAAAAAATTGGTGATGATAGGCAGGCAGTTAGTTTATATTTGCGAAATCTTTTACGTAAAATCCCCGTGCAAGGAAATCATATATACAATGTACTGCGATATTTAAAAATGAGGGGGGAGGTGAAAAAATGGAAGACGTGATAACAAGCGGATTGAAACAACAACAGAAAACAGGCACTCGCTGGAATAGTGACGACTGGCTGGCGTGGAGAGTTTCACAAAACACAAAAGCGCAAAAGGAAATTGATGCAAGAACTCGTAAAGCACAAAAAGAAAGCGGTTTCTATAAACCACACATGCTTACCAAAAAAGACACGGAAATTGCCATGCGACTTAATAAAGTTACGGCGAACGACACAATAGAAACGCGAATTGCAGAGGCTCAAAGAAACGCAGAGAAAAAACAAAAGGCCACTGAAAGATTGGACGAGTTGTATCGAGAAGAAAAAAATGGACAAACTGAAGAAGAATTCTTCGCAGAACGGGAAGAAGCAATAAAGAAAACGCAGCGGATTCTTTCTGAAATGTATGGAGAATAAGTGCAAAGACTGTGGCGAAATTTTCTCACTCACCGATTCGGAGGTGAGATTTTACCAGTCGTTAAACTACAACCTGCCAAAGCGCTGTTTTTCTTGCCGACAGAAAAAGAAAGCGGATAAACTGGAAAATATTAGAGGAATTTTTAAATAATGCCTTTTCCAAAGAGGAAAACAAATGGCGAGGCACAAAAAATCTGCGTTATTTGTAATAACGAAAAGACTTTGTGGGGAAAAAACTATGGCAAGATTTGCAAGAACCAGGGGCTCCGTTTTTGTTCGAAGTGCGGCGAGACTATCAATGCTGAAAACTTAGTTGAATCATCAACACTGCATGGAGGAGCCGTTGACCTTCACAAGCTCTGCTGGATTCAAGATTTGGAGGCGGAGGACTGGCAACTACCCGACTTGTTAAGTCGAAAAATAAGAGGATCTCATGTTGCTGAAGAAAGACAAGATACTGAACTTTAGTTTTTTTCTATCGGATTTATGGTTCGTGTTAAAAAGACAAACTGACGACACAGGACGAGTGTTTCTTTTGTGCGAATTTGACCTACCGTATGAAATTGCGGCAAGAGTCTTGCTTTCAAAAAGCTTTTACGCATTAGTAGAAAAGGGCGAAATTAAACCATTAAAGGATAAACGTTTACTTGTGCTTTACTCTATTTTTGAAATGTGCAATAGCTGGCTGATTGAAAAGTCTGCAACGCTATATGACGAGCTGGCCGACTGCGAAGCTGCAAGAAAACCCCGTGTGCATAATTGACGATACCACGAATATTGAGTAAAATTGAAGTTATGAAGAGGAGTTTAAGCCCAGTTGGTTTTTTGCTTATTGCTATAGGTATTATTCTTGTTTTGATTGGCTTGCGATAACCCCTACATACCTATATTTGCAGGGTAAAATTTAACGTTGACCCCCATCGAGCCATGCCTATTACTAAGGGTGAAATTATATTTGCGGGTAGGCATATTGCCTGAGTGTACAATAGATGTCATAATAGCCTTGTAAAATTGGTTCGAAGTCTGGTATATTGGGCTCACCATTTCGGATTTTGAAGCAGGATTGCCGGATTGGCTCCGGCTGGGAGGGGTCAGCCGGAGTTCTGCAAAGCCCCGATTAAATTCCGGCATAAGTCGCCGATTGGTTAAAAAGAAGTTCGAGCCGACAGTTTTTGCTCCGATTGCTAAATCGGAGCATGTATTTTTTGCGCGCGCGATTTTTGCGCACGATAGTGCGCTACCTACAAACTCCCTCATAGGTTCGAGCCAACTCGAACCGTTTGTCTGAATTTTGGTAATCTGCTCAGTTATTTTTAACTTTTCTTCGAAAAGTTCGTTTTTCTTTTTCTTGTAAGTCTCATTATCAATAATTTGGTCTAAGAAGCTATCCAAAAGAATATTAAGTTTTTTATCGAGGGTTTCTAACTCATGTTTTAATTTCTGGATATTTTCTTCAGCTAATCGTTGTTCATTTATTTCGTCTTCATCTAACCATTTATACCAATCTTGTGCCCAATTTTGAGGAAGCAAAACTTTTTCAAGCATTTCCCTTATCTGGATTTCCAGTTTTTCTTCAGAAGTATATTTTTGGGTACAAGGTTTTAATTTCTTTGTACAACGATAGTAAATAAAAGTTTGGGAATTCCCATTTTTATATTTTTTGATATGTTGCTCGGAAGTAATAGCCGCCCCACATTCTCCACATTTTGCAAGTCCGCTAAAGGCAAAATTATGTCCTTTCATTCGCGGTCTTTCTATTTTCTCAACCTGCTTTTGGACTTTGTCAAATAATTCTTTAGAGATAAACAATTTGTGAGAAGCTTGATAATATTCTCCGGCGTAATTTAATATCCCAATGTAGAATTTATCTTTAAGCATTTTGGTTATCCGATCTACTTTCATGGGTTTTCCATCCGATTTGCCAATTCCAAACTTATGAAGATACAAAGAAATTTCCGTAAAAGATTTTCCGCCTTGAACAAACAACTCGAAGGCTTTTTTAATAATTTTTGAAATTTCGGGATTAACTTCTATTATTTTATTTGTGCGATTATTTATATAGCCCAACGGAGCTTTTAGAGGCCAGATACCAAGTCTCAATTTATGTCTCATTCCCCGTTTTACATTTTCCGATAAATTATCCACATAATATTTCGATTGTCCAAAAGCTATATTTAACATAAATTTCCCCTGAGGAGTACTATCGAACCAAAATGAAGGAAACTTTAGGTCAAGAATTTTACCTGTATCTATGAAGTAAATTACTTTTCCGCCATCAATGCTATTTCTTGCTAGTCTATCCGGGTGCCAAGCAACGATTCCTTGAGCTTCACCTTTCTCTATCCTTTTTAAGACTTGCTCAAATTGTTCTCTTCCAGGAATTTTAGCTGTTTTGTTTTCTGTAACAAAATCAACTACTTCTAAGTGTTCGCGAGATGAGAATTCTTTTAATTCAGCAATTTGCTGGTCAATAGACAAGACCTGTTTATCTTTTTCATCAGTAGATTTTCGGCAATATGCTATATATTTCATTTTCTTATAAGTAATAATAAAGTTCTTTTGCGAGTGATAACGAGCAGGATTTCTTAAGAAGAAATCCAAAATTTTTGCGTTCCTCGTTTTTTGTTCTTTTTAACTGATCGGCGGCTTGTGCCGGAATTAAATCGGGGCTTTGCAGAGCTCTGCGCGCCTACCCCCGCGCAGAGCCAGTCTTCGGACTCTTCGGAGATTTCCCTTTCAGTGAGCGTTTATCGAAAAATTCGAACTCGCTTCCAGTCGCAAAGGTAGGCGGCGCGCCCCTTTTCGCGCCGCCTTCTATCCGCTCGGCCTTCGGCCGAAGCTCTAAAAACTGTCGCTCGAACGGATTGCTAAAAGCAATCCCAAAAAACGCAAAAATTTTAAGGAACTTTTATTTTTTTTACTTACCGACTTGTCCTAATTATTATAAGTGATAAGCTAATTCTTTATAGGCGGTGATTATGAAAGGCATTTGTGGAATAATAGTTTTCATATCAATATCAACTAGTGGATTGTGTGCTGCCGCATCCCCTAAAAACTTAATACCTTTAATTTCTTGAGCGGTCTTGGGTACGATAAAAGGGATACCTCTTATTTTTTCAATAGCCGCTATGTTAACCATTGTTTCTAATCCAACTAATCCGCCGGGGCGACTTTTATCCTCTAACTTGGGCTGAAGATTATTGCGAGCAAACGTGATATAAATCAACTTCTCAAGTATTTTGCGAAGGAGGAAGGCGGAGCAGTTTCCGCTTCTATCAAAATTTAAACGAAGATCAGCTAATTCACTAGAAAAAGATTTTCCCAGCTTCTTAACTAAGCTATCAGCAAAAAGCTCATTCTCAACACTTTCTACTTCCTTGCTTATAGGTGGTCGTTTCTGTATATATTCATAGGTACCGCGTTTGCCACGACGAGTTAAAAACTTTGTGCGTATCAGCGCAACACCAATCTCCATCGACGAAAAATGATTTCCACGACTACTAAGTTCCTTGGAAATTGAGGCTAGGTTCTGCCAATTCTTAAAAAATCCTTCTGACCATACAATCGTTAAGGCATCTGTAGCATTTTTTGCAGTTCCTTTATTCCCATTTTCTTTCGACATAGACTTTGCTACCTTTCTCATTTAGGGTTACAAGCGGACCTCCGGGTCTGGCTAAAACCTTCATTGCTTCATAAATAGCCTGACTACTATAGTGGTAGCCTTTTTCAGCAAGCTCTTTTCGCACGCTTACTTGATTCACCTTCGTCTTGAAAAACCCATTCTTAACAAGAAACCGCACTCCTCCTGTTGCGCCGGAATAGTTTTCTTGCTTTACCGTTTGATCCACCTTTTTAAGCTTGGTACCCGGCCCCAGCTCCAGCGCACGAATCCGCTTTTCGTGGTCGTCAAGCTTACCTAGTATCTGTTGAATATCATTTCTGGTCATTGGTTGATGTTTCAACATAGGATTCTCCCGTTGCTGTTAAAACCCACGTTTTTTTGCCGCTTTTGTCAGATTCTACATCCATAAGGTAGCCTTTACCGATATTTTTGTTAACTTTGTCATTTAGGTTCTTTGGGATAGGCACCCTTGCAGAACGAAATGCTTCTCGTAGATCGTTAACATTGAATGCCTCCATTCCTTGAATTTTTTCAAGCCAATAACCAAGATAAAGAGTTCGTTGTATATCATCCTTTGGGGCTTTTTCTAATAAAAACTCTTTAGCTGATTTGTTCTTAACTGGTTCAGTTTGCTGACTATTATCTCCAATAGTAGTATTTTTTTCCAAGGCTGAAACTCTTTTTTCTAAATCTGCTAGCTTTTCTTCAACTGTTTGAACATTATCCATAATAAAATATTCTCTTAATCTTTCTTAAACTTCTGAAAAAGTTCATTTATCCTATAATTTGGAACGTAATATTTGCCCTCCGTATTTTTAAGCACTTTCCTTTTATCAGAAAGCATCTTTAGTGTAGATTTAACACTTCCCCTTGGCATGACTTCCATCACAACAAGATCGCTTTGGGAAAAACCCTCTTTCTTTTCTTCCCCGAAATAAAGGGTTCTGGCTTTGTCCGCCAGAAAAATAATCTCTAACTTATCTGCATTGTTCTGAAGTTCATTGAACTTATCCCTAAAGTTCATTTCATGGCTTGTCTCATCAAATACCACATAGAGTTCGAGCAAATCTGCTAATTTTTGTCTGTCGACCTCTTTAGCGTTACCAATAACCAGTTTTGAAAGTGGATCATCTTGGTTCATAAACTTATTCTCTCCTAAACTAAATAAAATAGTATCACAGATTTCCTATCATGTCAAGCCCCAGAGTATGAACGTTTTTACATATGGATCAATTAGGTAAAGATATAAAGCCAGGGATTCATAATTATCTAGTTTATTCTGAAGAAAGTTCAAATGTTATTCAAGTACTAGCCGCTAAAATACTTTTCAGAACTAAAAATGATAAGAACTATATAAGATAGTTAATATTAACCTTATTGTTTGTGTGACAGATTTTACTCATTTTCCTTACTTGACACCTTCGTAAAACTTTCGTATAGTATAAGGTATAACCCTATGGAAAGCAATGCCCTAACTCCAAAGCAAAAAAAAGTACTTGATTTTATAAGCTCATTTCTTGATAAAAAAGATTACTCACCTTCACTAGAAGAAATAGCAAAGCATTTTAAATTACGTTCCATTTCTACTGTTCACCATCAAGTTGACTCTCTCGAAAAAAAGGGCTATTTAAACAAAGTCGAGTTCAAGCAAAGGTCTATAGAGCCAGTTGTAAATGAGACAGAAATACCATTATTGGGATATATTGCGGCAGGAGAACCAATAGAAGCTATTTCTAATCCAGAGCCATTAAAAGTTCCTCAATCTATGTTATCAAAATCCGGTCTTCATTACGCATTAAGAGTTAAGGGGAACAGTATGATTGATGAGAATATTCAAGATGGAGATACTGTGATAATACGGCGTCAAGAATCAGCAGAAAATGGACAAAAAGTAGTTGCGCTAATAAATGGCAACGAGGCAACCTTAAAGAAAATTTACAAAGAGGGAAATGGTTATAGACTCCAACCAGCGAATTCAAGTATTAAACCTATATTTGTTAAACATCTTATGATTCAAGGAAAAGTTGTAGGCGTACTACCAACTCATAATAAAGTCTCACCACACACAAGCCAAAATACACAAAAGAAATCTTTCGAACTCGATAGAATAATTACTGGTGATGTACTAGAAGTTATGGCTCAAATTCCTGATAATAGTATCCACCTTGCTATAACCTCACCACCCTACAATGTAGGTAAAAATTATGATAATCACAACGATAGGATGAATTATCAAGAATACTTAGATTGGCTAGAAAAGGTTTGGAGAGAAACAAAAAGAGTGCTTGTACCAGGCGGAAGATTTGCTTTAAACATTGCACCAACAGGAATTAAGGATTTTGTTCCTATTCACCATGATTTTATTGCTCAACAAAGAAAACTGGGAATGAAGTTCAGAACAGAGATAATCTGGTATAAGCAAACTATGCTTAAGCGTACAGCTTGGGGAAGTTTTAAGAGTCCTGCTAATCCACATATAGTACCCTCATGGGAGTATGTTTTGATCTTCACTAAAGAGAAAGATAGACTAGATGGTGATCCAAGAAATGCTGATATAACAAGGCAAGAATTCATGGATTTCTCTGACGGATTTTGGAAAATACAACCTGAAACAAAAAGAAACGGTCATCCCGCTCCTTTCCCAGAAGATTTAATCTACCGACTTATTAAATTTTATTCATATAAAGGTAATACGGTTTTAGATATGTTTGGAGGAACGGGAACTGTTGCAATGGTAGCGTATAAAACAGGGAGACATTTTATACACATAGATATTTCCGAGGAATATAACGAAGTTGCTAAAAGAAGAGTGGCTAAAGAGAAAATCCTAGTGCCATTATTTAATAATTCTCAATATCTTTAATTGAGACAGTTTTACTTTTAGATTCCTTACCCACTATTTGTTTTTTGAGTTCCAAAAGCTCATCCGTAAGTTCTGACGATCCATTATCTCTAAGAGTTAAGGATTTAACTTGAGAACAATAACTAGCTTGAGGATTAGAAGTAAAAACTCGATCACAGTATGCTTCAAATAACTTTCTTTCTTGATTTACATTCTCAGAGGTACACTCTTTAACAAATTGACCATCTCTGTCTTGGGTAGCCAAAAAGTATTTTATACCCAAACTACTTACAGCAAGAGACCAAAATAGAACACTTGTATTACGGCTATGACTACTTGTTTTAGCACTGATAGACGCTAGAATTCTCCATATGTTATCTTCCGTTTTTAATAAAACGAGAATGTCATTATCTGGCCAAACATCAACGCTTGTTTGAGTGCACCTACGTTTAGCTGGCAAAGTTAGAAATTTTATTAGCTCTTGAATCTTTTTGGAGTTTTTCCCCAACTGCTTTAATTTGTCACCCTTTATAGCAACTATTCCTTCGGAGTTCAAAACTTGATTTATATGATTCCTTATATAACCCTCAAAATCTCCACCGCTTGCAACAACCCAACTTTGCCTAGCCTTGATTGGATCAACTCCTTTATTAGTAAGTAGCTTAATGTAAGTTTCCTGGACTATCTGTAAGAAATCTTTATCTTTATCTTCAGGAAATAATTGTTGAGCTGATGTTGTAATTTTACCAACTATTGTGACAGGCTTTAAATCCTTTGTAACAATCCCTTCAGATTGTATTAAATCTGCTAATTTTTTGACTTTTGAAACTAAAGACATAATGATCCCGGCTGTATTATATCAAAAAGATAACTCAAAAGCATAGAGTTTTTGGTTTGGAAGCGGCTCCGCCGCCCCCGCCCCTTGGGGATAATTTCCCTTAAAGGAGGGCTGCCGTCAGATAAAAGATTGGAGTTAGGAATTAAAAAATAGTTTCGGATAGGCAGCCCGACAAACGCGAGCCCCGTGAGAATTACTTGATGATTTTTA
>CAYPUE010000012.1:0-23282 GCA_964414015.1 uncultured Gammaproteobacteria bacterium | reverse complement strand
CATTTTCATTTCCTATTAAGACAAGATTCTGACGTGCCGTTAACTTCTTTTATGTTAAGGTTAGGGACAAGTTATGCAAAATATTTTAATATAAAATATGTACAAGTTGGCAGTCTTTTTCAGGATCGTTTTAAGGCAAAGCTCGTTGAGAATGACGAATACCTGTTGCAATTATCTAGATACATTCATCGTAATCCTAAAGAAATTTTGCCATCGACCCCTGGGGTTGAACTCGCCAGTTATCAATGGTCAAGTTACCCTTCATACTTAAAGCTAGTAAATGATGAATTGACGGAATCCACTTTCATTCTTAATTATTTTTCCAAAACAAATCCCGCTAAGGACTATAAAAATTTTGTGGAATATGATTTTGGCGAAAAAGAGCCATTACCGACAAGTGAGTTAGTCTTAGAAGACTTCTAGCTTTCCTAGTTTTCAACCCCTGGGGTTGGAGTATTGATTTTTATAAAGACAGGAGGAGGGTTTCCAGAGAAAAACGCTGGCTGACGTTGGTATTTTTAACAGTGGTATAAATTTTCTGCAGAGATTTTAAAGTATTGAGCAGCCAAGCAGTATCCAAATCTTTAGCATTGTTGTTTTGAAGACTGATTTGCTTAAGTAAAATTTGCCTTGTGACAAAAATTATTTTTTCCAGAAAAATGTTTGCCTCTTCTCTGGTTTTGCCGTACGTTTCCGCAATTTTCAGCCTGTCCCCTGCTTCATATTTTGGCAGATTGGACAAAATATCTGCAAAACTTTTTATTTCTTCTTCCGATAATTTCAAGCCTTCGTCTTTCAGCTCAATAAGTACAGATCGGGAAAGAACAGTTGGTAAAAATAATTCCTTGCTTGTGCTGACTAATACTATAATAGTATGGTTCGGCGGCTCTTCCAAAACTTTCAAAAGCGAATTTTGCGCTTCCAGAGTTACGCGGTCTAAAATCGCGATTATCAATGCTTTTGTCTGGCTTTTAAAGGGTTTAAGGTATAATCTTTTTTGTAAATTTCTGACATCATCAATCCCCAAAGTTTTCTCAAAAGAATTGATGTCTATATCCAGGATATCAATTTTATTCTGCTTGCAAACTCCTATGGCGTAGTCTATCCCCTTTTGCACATTTTTGGAAATTATGAGAAGCGTCTGCATATTTTGAAATGAATAAATGAGCTTGGCTCCTTGACATTATAATTCATTTTTTCCTATTATGGAAGTAATGCCCAACGATGATCCAAAATTTTCAACCGAGAATAAAACACTTTTGGACGTTCTGCTTTCGCAGCGTCTGATAACTGCGCCGCAGTACGAAGAAATAAAGGTAAAAAGCGCCAGCCAGGGGCTGTCTTTGGAGTCGGTGCTTACGTCCTTAAATATTGTGCCGGAAGAAAAAATAACAGAGGCCAAAGCGAAACTTTTGGGTATTCCTTTTGTGACTTTGGAAGGAACATCATTTTCTCCTCAAGCTTTGGGTTTTATGCCGCGAGCTGTAGTTGAGCGTTTTTTTCTCATACCATTTTCTTACGACGAGAAGACGCAAACTCTTTCTATTGCCATGAGTAACCCGGTAGATTTGGAAGCGATTTCATTCGTCCGCCAAAAAACAGGGCTGAATATCAAAGTTTTTGCCGCGTCTTCCAAAGACGTAGAAAAGGCGATAAATGAACAGTACCGTCAGGAATTGGTGGGAGAAGTTGGCGAAGCTTTAAAAGAAACGGAAAGTTTGCACAAAACCCAAACCGTTGACAGCAAAAAAATAGCGGAAATTATTAAAGAAGCTCCAATTGCCAAAATCGTCTCGACGATTTTAGAATATGCAGTTACCAGCCGCGCTTCCGATGTCCATATAGAGCCTCAAGAAGATAGAATTAGAGTTAGATATAGAATCGATGGAATTTTGTATGATAGATTAAGTCTTCCCAAAAATGTTCAGGAGGCAGTCATATCGCGCATTAAAATACTTTCGGAGATGAAAATAGACGAGCATCGTACTCCTCAAGACGGAAGATTTAATTTCAAAGTTGCAGATAAAGAAGTAGATTTGCGTATTTCTGTTTTGCCGACAACCTTTGGAGAAAAAATTGTCATGAGGCTGCTTCGAAAATCCGGCGGAATACCCACTCTTCAAGAATTAGGACTGATGGGAAGTTCTTTGAAGAATTTGGAAACCGCAATACTGCGGCCCCACGGAATTATTATTGTTTGCGGTCCAACCGGAAGCGGAAAAACTACCACTCTTTATTCTGTTTTGTCCAAGCTTAACACGACCAGAGTAAATATAGTCACGCTTGAAGATCCGGTTGAATATCAAATGCCCGGAATTAATCAGGTGCAGATAAATCCGGCAGTAGGCCTTACTTTCGCAACCGGGCTTAGGGCATTTTTGCGCCAAGATCCCAATATCATACTGGTTGGAGAAATTCGAGACTCGGAAACAACAGAACTAGCTATTCAGGCTGCCTTAACAGGGCATTTGGTATTCTCCACTTTGCATACGTCAAATGCCAGCGGGGCTTTGCCTAGGCTGATAGATTTAGGCGCGGAAAGATTTTTGCTTTCCTCTACTCTAAATGCGGTTTTGGCGCAAAGAATAGTTCGGAAAATTTGCCTTAGCTGCAAAGAGGAATATATTCCCCTGCCTCAAATAATTCAGGAGATTAAGAAGGCTTTGGGCAACCTTTTTCCGGTAACAGGAGAATCTGTTAAGCTATATAAAGGTAAGGGTTGCGATGATTGCGCAGGTTCGGGGTACTTGGGAAGGATTGGTATTTTTGAAACGCTTCCTGTTTCAGAAAAAATGTCAACGCTTATTTTGCAAAATGCCGATAGCAATTCTATAGAAAAAGAAGCAATTTCGGAGGGCATGATTGTTTTGAAACAAGACGGATACCTGAAAGTTCTTCAGGGAATAACCACAGTTGAAGAAGTGCTAAGGGTGGCGCAAGAATAGTATGGAAATACAAGAATTATTAAATCTAACAATTCAAAATAAAGCCTCGGATCTGCATTTGCTGGCAGGTATTGTTCCGACAATACGTGTTGACGGTTCATTGGTTTTTTTGCCGAATTATCCGGCGGTAACTAAGGAAGATGCGGAGAGGATGATATTTTCTATACTGACACCTTCCCAAAAAGAACTCTTGCTTGCCAACAAGGAATTGGATTTTTCTTTTGGATTTGGCGGAGGAACTTATGGTAATTTGGGAAGATTCAGGGTTAATCTGTATTATCAAAGAGGAATTCTTAGCGGGGCATTTCGTTTCCTGGAGCCAAATATCAAAACAATTGACGATCTGCATTTGCCAAAAATCGCTCACAATTTTGCAACGCTTAAACAAGGATTTATTTTGGTTACCGGCCCAACAGGCCAGGGAAAATCAACAACTTTGGCGGCAATTATCAACGAAATAAATGCCAACAAGGCAGCCCATATTCTGACGATAGAAGATCCGATTGAATATATCTATCCAACCGGCAAAAGCATTATTTCCCAACGCGAGATGGGTTCTGATACTCACTCTTGGGGAATGGCTCTGAAATCCGCATTAAGAGAAGACCCGGATGTGGTTTTGGTCGGAGAGATGAGAGATCCGGAAACTATTTCATCCGCCATTACAGTTGCGGAAACAGGACATTTGGTATTCTCTACTTTGCACACCAATTCTGCTTCCCAGACAATAGACAGAATTATTGATTCTTTTCCGGCAGATCAGCAAACCCAGATAAAAATTCAGCTGGCATCAACCCTTAAAGGTATCATCTCCCAGCGTTTGGTTCCTATGATCAACGGAGGAAGGATACCTGCAGTTGAGATACTGATCGGTACTCCTGCGGTTGCCAACAATATCAGGGAAGGAAAAACACATCTGATTGATTCGATAATACAAACATCTTCGGATGAAGGAATGATTACTTTGGAGTCTTCGCTGGCTTCTTTGGTTTTGGCAGGCAGCATCAGCCTTGAGACTGCAAAGGAATATGCTTTGCACCAAGATGATCTTGCTCGTCTTGTCAGCTAACCTATGAGATTATTGTATCAAGCCGTAACTAGAGAAGGGAAAAAAGTCAGAGGAGTAATTAATGCCAATGATACCAATGAGGCGGCAGCCTATCTTCGCAGTAAGAATTTTATCCCGATAAGTATTTCTAAAGAAAATAAAAATAAATTTTTAGACGCTCTTCCTATGTTTTCTCAAAAAATTACCTCTTCGGATTTGGTGATTTTTACCAGACAATTGTCATCAATGCTTACAGCAGGGCTCACTCTCATTAAGTCTTTGGAAATTCTTAAGGAACAGCTGGAGAAAGAGGCGATGATAGAAATTGTCGATGGCATAATTACCGATATAGAGGAAGGGTCAACTTTTTCTTCTGCAATTGCCAAATATCCGCAAGTTTTTTCCTCAATTTACGTTTCTCTTATCAAGGCATCCGAAACTTCCGGACTTTTGGATAAATCCCTTTTGCGGCTTGCAGATAATTTGGAAAAACAGCAAAAGCTAAAAGGGACCATCAGATCCGCCCTAATGTATCCAATCATAGTGATAATTTTGATGGCTGTGGTAGTTGTCATTATGATGGTTTTTGTTATCCCCCAGCTTTCTATCTTATATAACGATTTAAATATTCCTTTGCCTTTGCCTACGCAAATAATTGTGAACCTTTCCAACTTCGTGATAATTTTCTGGCCGGTTATTCTAGCATCAATAATCTTAATTATCTTTTTTTACCGGCGTTGGCATAAAACAGAAGGCGGACAGCTGATTATCGATAATTTACTTCTCAAGCTTCCGGTTTTTGGTGTTCTGATGAAGAAAACTATTCTCGTGGAGTTTTCCAGAACTTTAGGGCTGATGATAGGAACAGGAAGTTTAGTTGTAGAATCTTTGATAAAGACATCTGATATAAGCGGAAACGTTCATTATAAAAATGCCATTTTGGATGTGGCTAGAAGAGTGGAAAAAGGAGTAACTATCGGGGATGCAATGGCAGCCTATACTTTATTTCCGCCGGTTCTTGTTCAGCTGGTAAAAATCGGGGAACAGACGGGAAAGCTTGATGAAACCCTGATTAGGGCGTCTGAATATTTCGAAGGAGAAGTTAATCAGACGGTTAAGGCCTTAACAACCGCGCTTGAGCCCTTTATTATGGTAGTTTTGGGAATTGGTGTGGCATTTTTAATTATTTCCGTGATTACACCGATATACAGCTTAACATCATCAATACAATGATTTTTAAAATATATTTACCCCTTGACAAGGAAAATATAATGTGTTCTACTAAATATATAGTCAAATAATGAAAAGAATTTATAGCAAGCTTTTTTCGTTCGGTTCCAAGGGTTTTACTCTCATTGAACTTCTGGTGGTTATCGGTATCTTGGGAATTCTTGCTTCAGCCCTTGTTGCCACAATTGACCCATTTGAGCAGCTAAATAAAGCGCAGGATGCAAATGTGAAAAATGCCGCGGTAGAGTTTCTGAATGCAGATATACGTTATTTTACTACGCACAATGCTTTGCCTTGGTTTGCTGCTGCGGATGGAGGAGCAGCTTGTAATGGAACCACGTACACATTGGGCGGTGGCGGTTCAGGAGCCCAACTTTCAACTCTTACTACTTGTCTTACTGCGTTAGTTTCCGAAGGAGAACTGAAGTCAGGTTTTACGACGTTTAACGGCCTTAGTAAAATATATATTACAAATCCTAATCCTCAAACAGGCGGAGTAAATGATATCATTGCTTGCTTTAAACCCGTATCCAAATCTCAACAAAGAGATCCAAATACTAAATACAAACAAGATGGTTCTGTTGAAACGGCCACATGTAAATCTGTTGATAGTGCGAATGGCGTAGATTGTTACTGGTGCGCGCAATAAGCTGCGGTGAATGTTCTTCTTAATTTCTCCATCTTCATAATCGGCTTAAATATTGGGTCGTTTTTGAATGTCTTAATCGATAGGATTCCCAAAGGAAATTTATTCCGAAAGAAAAGGTCATATTGCGATTCGTGCAAAAAAACTCTTAAATGGTATGATTTAATTCCTGTTTTTTCATTTATTTTTTTGCAAGGAAAATGCCGGCAGTGCCAATCCCCTATCTCGTTTTACTACCCAATTGTTGAGTTGATTACAGCATCTTTATTTGTTATAACGTTTATCTTTTTAAACAAAGACGGAATCAGGAATTATGAATTAAGAATTATGAATATTACGGAACTAGTTTACTATTTATTTATAATTTCATCTTTGATAGTTATTTTTTTTACAGATTTAAAATATGGAATTATTCCCGATAAAATTCTATTTTCAGCGATTCTAATTTCTGCTGCTTATTTCTTCTTTATTCCCTTCGATTTCTCTCAGGGCTGGCATAATTCATTATTCATGATTCATTTTCTATCGGCGTTCGGCGCGTTTTTATTATTTTTACTGTTGCATTTAATTACCAGAGGCAAAGGAATGGGATTTGGGGACGTAAAGCTAGTCTTTCTAATGGGGCTTGTACTAGGCATTCTTAACACAATTCTGGCTTTATATTTAGCGTTCTTGACAGGAGCTGTGGTTGGGCTCATACTAATTTTATGGGGAAAAAGAAAGTTTTTTGGGGGAAAAATTCCCTTTGGTCCATTTTTGGTTTTGGGAACATTCCTAAGTTTATTTTTGGGAGAAAAAATAATCAAGGTTTTACTCTGGTAGAGCTTTTGGTTGCGCTTATAATTCTGGCAGTTCTTGGAGCAATAAGCTTAAGCTTACTTAACCCCAAAAAATATATTGATCAGGCAAAAGACGCCAAAAGAGCTCATGATTTAACGCAAATTCAAAATGCGCTGGATACGTATTATAACGATAACAATTGTTATCCGGCAGTATTAGATCAATTAAACAGTAGCGCGACAATATATATGAAAAATATTCCTAAAGATCCTGATACTGGTTTTTCTTACCCTTATGAGATTCATGCTGGAGAAACTTGTCCCCAATGGAACGTACTGTTTGCAAAAGTTTCTACGCAGTCGAATATGAGATCGGCTTGTCCGCTGGAACAATTTGGCGATTGCGTACCGCCAAACTATGACGCTTCATATATTTGTGTTTTGTCGGGGAAAATTGATTGCTCTTATGTTAGTTCGAATAACGCGCCATTTGTAACTCCAACGCCAACCTCTAGTCCTACGCCTACCTCTCCTTTTGGCGGCCCGACAAATACTCCGACTCCGACCGGATTCTTAACGCCGACTCCAACTGGTATACCTAGCCCAACCCCAACTTCTATTTTTACTCCAACTCCGACACTTCCTCCGCCTCCCACACCTACTCCTACCCCGTGTTCTAAAGATTGGGCTTGCAGGCCAACATGCAATCAAGTAGGAATACCGGATAGCGGCGATTATTGTTCGCCGAATTGTAACGGAGCTTGCCCATAAGAAAGAATTATGAATCAGGAATCAAGAATTAAGAATATTAAGAAAAATGCCATTATTCATTATTCATTATTCCCTTCGGCTTCGCTCAGGGCGGGCATTATTCGTAAAGCTCGAGGCTTTACTTTGATTGAGTTGATTGTTGTGATAGGTATTTTGGCTGTTTTGGCAGGCGGTTTGATAGCTATTTTTGACCCATTTACTCAATTTCAGAAAACACAGGATGCCAAAAGAAAATCCGATCTTTCCCAAATCCAAAAAAGCCTTGAGACTTATTATCAAGATAATGGCCGTTATCCGGATAACCCATCGGTAACTGATTATCGCATCAAGGGATTAGACGGAAATTCTGTTCCTTGGGGACAACGTTGGCAGCCGTATATGAATGTTTTGCCTAAAGATCCAAACAGCGCTAAACAATATATATATTACGTTTCGCCGGCAAGTAATGGACAAGGTTATTATCTGTATGCTAGTCTGGATAGAGGAGGCAAAGATCCGCAGGCATGTCACGCAGATAGCAGTAAATGCGATAATGCGCCGATTGATGCATCGTGCGGCGGGATTTGCAATTTTGGCGTATCCAGCCCAAACCTAACACCGTAGAAAGAATTATGAATCAGGAATCAAGAATTAAGAATATTAAGAAAAATGCCATTATTCATTATTCATTATTCCCTTCGGCTTCGCTCAGGGCGGGCATTATTCGTAAAGCTCGAGGCTTTACTTTGATTGAGCTTTTGATTGTGGTTTCCATTATCGGAGTTTTAGCGACTCTCTTAATGACAAATTTTATAGGTATCAGGCAACGCGCCCGCGATGCCCAGCGCAAAGGAGATCTTAAACAGATTCAATCTTCACTTGAACTTTACAGAGCAGACCAAGGAAATTATCCGACAAGTCTTTCGTCTTGTGGTTCACCGCTTGAGATTGGCTCATCTATTTACATGCAAAAAATTCCCTGCGATCCGTTAAATTCAGGACAATATGTTTACGCTTATGTTTCCAATGGTACTACTTATAGCTTATACTCATGTTTGGAAAACGTAAGTGATTCACAGAGAGATTCTTCCAACAACTCTAATTATTGTACCGGGGGTGCGACTAATTGGTCTTTCACGGTTCAAAACCCATGAAAAATTATGGCTTTACACTTATCGAAATTATCGTTGCTTTTTCCGTAATCGCTTCGCTATCCACAATTGGGATAGTGTCTTTTGTAAATTATAGCCGGAGCCAAGCCCTTAGCGTAAGCGCTAAAGATTTGGTAAATACTCTTAATCTGGCGAAATCCCGCAGTATTTCTCAAGTTCTTATGTCTTCGCAATGTATAGGACAAAGCCTTATCGGTTACGAAGTAAGATTATGCGGTTTTTCAACATCGCAATGTCTTACGACGGGAGATTACGAGATCAACGCAGTATGCTCGGGGAATATTTTTTCAACAGTGGAAACAAAAAAATTGCCAGTTGGCATAAGTTTTGATAAAAACTTAACTACGTCTTCATCATTTATTTTTCCTGTTCTAACCGGAGGAGCAAAGATGAATGTTGGGAATGGAACAGTTGTTCTATCAGGATATGGACAGACAAAAACAATCATGGTTAGCAATTCCGGTGTTATCCAATGAGAATAAAAAAATCATTTTTTAACAATTCCGAGTGCGGTCAGACTCTGATTGAAGTTTTGGTTGCTCTAGGCGTAGCAGTAGCAGTTCTTTTTGGTATAACCATCGCGGTTCTCTCCTCGCTTAATAATGCACAGTTTACGCAAAATCAAAATCTAGCTAATAAATATGCGGCGCAGGGAATGGAACTTATAAGACAAATTAGAGATTCCGCTTCTTCCGGTCTTTCCCAATACTTGAATATTTACTATTGTTTAGGTCAGGATGGAAATCTGATAGAAAAAGGATTGACATGCGGACAAAACGTCGGAGTTTTTGTTCGTGAAGTTGACTTAGAGCAAAATTCAGCTTCCTGTAGCGGCGGAACAGGTGTTCTGTCAACGGTGTTGGTTTCATGGACAGACAGCGTTTGCACGAGTAGTTCAAATATCTATTGCCATCAAGTAAAATTAATTTCTTGTTTTTCTAATCCTAGTACAATATCAGCACCATAATGACAATTTCAAATTTCAAATTTAAAATTTCAAATTCGCAGAGGGGTTTTACTCTGGTAGAGCTTTTGGCTGTTGCCGTGGTCATGGTTGTAGTTAGCGTCATAGTAACGGCTACAATAACGTCTTCGCTTCGCGGAACTACCAAGACAAATACGGTTAATGATGTCAGGCAAAACGGCAATTATGCAATTTCTCAAGTTTCCAAGATGATTGAATATGCCAAAAGTTTTGGCGGAATTAGCAATGACAATGTTAATTTTACCCCAAACTGCGTCAATTCCACTCCCCCTTTAACCCCAACTCCTACGCCGTCCCAGTATAACTACCTTAAGATAACAGGGTTTGACAACGGTTCGACAATTTTTTCCTGTTCGCAGATTAACAATCTCAATACGATTGCTTCGAATGGCGCATCTTTGATAGATAGCAATTTAGTTTCTTTAGATTCCTGTTCATTTACCTGTTCGCAAGATAGAATTACAGATTCTCCGACTATTGGGATAACCTTTTTTCTTAGCAAGAGAACTACTAGCAGTTTATTCGAAAACAATGCTTCCGTCTCATTTACAACCTCGGTCAAAATGAGAAATTTAACCAATTAGCATCATTTTGTTGACAACTGGATTTAACAGCTGTTATTCTTAAAATATGCACAAAAATGAAGGCGGGCAAATACTTCTGATAGTGGTTTTGGTAATGATAGTTTCTCTGACAGTGGGTTTGTCTGTTGCCTCAAGAAGCATTACCAACCTGCGTACCTCAACGGAAGAGGTTAGCTCGCAAAAAGCTTTAGCTGCAGCAGAAGCAGGAATTGAACAATCGATATTATCAAATGCTTCTATAGCAAGTAGCGCAATTTCCAGTGATACTACCTATAAAACGGATGTCACGGAAGTTTTAGGAACAAGCTTTCTGGTTAAGGGAGGCAACATAATTGCGCAGGATGAAGGAGCAGATATTTGGCTGTCGAAATATTCGAAAAATCCGGTCGAGCTATATCAAAATCCCTGGACCGGGAATTTAACACTTTATTGGGGCAATTCTTCGGATTCTTGCTCAAATCCTGCTTTGGAAATAGTGATTGTTTCCGGAACTAAGATTTCCCCGAAAATTAACCGTTATGCATTTGACCCATGTCTTGCGCGGGCAAGCAGTAATCATTTTCCCCAAGCGTTATCAGGCGGAAGTGTCGAAGGTGTAAATTTTTTATTCTCAACTCCGCCTATTAGTATCTCATCGGGATTAATCGCTAAAATTATCCCTCTTTACTCGTTGGGACAGATAGGTGTTGTCGGCAGTTCCCCTTTACCTTCCCAAGGTTTTATTATTGATTCAACCGGTGAATCCGGTAACACGGTTAGAAAATTTAATGTTTTTAACGGCTATCCGGAGTTAGCAGCACAATATTTTTCCTATGGTCTTTTCTCGCATTAATAACCTAAATTATGGGTAACTTATCTTTTGGATTAGACATCGGAGTGACCAATATCAGAGCCGTATGGTTGGATTATGCAAAAGAAGGATTTTTATTAAAGGCATCTGCTATTGTTCCTACTCCCCCCAAAAGCGTTCTTTCCGAATCACCCCTTGATCAGGAAGAAATGGCTCAAGCTATAAGAAATGTTGTGGACAAAGCCAAAATAACCACAAAAAATGTTAATATAGCCTTTCCGGAAAATCAAGTATATACGAAAGTTATAGATATGCCTGTTCTTTCCGATAAAGAGCTTGCCTTTAGCATTTATTGGGAGGCAGAACAATATATTCCCGTACCTCTTCCGACCATCACTTTAGTTTGGAGCGTTTTAAAAAGACCAGAGAAGCTAGAGGCAGCAGGAACAGAAAAAATGCAAGTCCTGATGGTAGGTGCACCAACGGCATTAATCACTAAGTATCAAAAAATTCTTTCCATGGCCGGATTAAACATTTCCTCGATTGAAACCGAGATACTTTCTACCATACGAGCTTTGGTTCCCTTTAAAAACAATACGAATATTATTCCGCCCACAACAATTATCATTAGTATTGGAGCGGTTAGTACTTCCCTGGCAATTGTTAAAGAAGGAATACTTGTTTTCACCTACTCCATACCAATAGGAGGAATAGCCATCAACCGCGCTATCGAATCCGATTTCGGCTTGACTTTGCCGCAAGCGGAAGAATATAAGAGAAGTTACGGATTTTCCAAAGAAGGCGTTGGAGGAAAAATTGGCAAATCCATAGAACCTATTCTGACTTCGATTTCGGCAGAAGTAAAAAAATCTTTGGCGTTTTATGCGCAAAAATACAATAATCAATTTCCGATTCAGCAGATTCTGCTTTCGGGCGGAACAGCCAAGCTTCCAGGATTGGATCTTTTCTTTGCGCAAAATATTGGCATAGAAACCGCTATTGGCAATCCCTGGAAAGTGTTAGCCAGCCAAGAAGTTCCCAAAGACATAATAGACGAAGCCTCTGATTATTCAGTGGCTGTGGGTTTGGCTATGAAGGGCTATGACTAACGATATTAATCTTCTGGTTGGAAAAGACGCTAACTACTTACGGCAGAAAAAATTATTGTCGCTAGCAAGGACAATTTCATTCGCTTCGTTGGGAATAATTGCCCTTTTTTCAGTAATTGTTTTTTTTCTAAATAACCAGTTCTCCCCGATCGAAATCAAAAACCAAGAAGACGCGGTTTTACAAAATCTGTCTTCTCTCAGCAAAAAACAAGCCAAACTTTTCATCGTGAATAACAGGATTGGGAATATTACAACGATATTAAATAGCAGAATGGATTATTATAAAATTCTAAGTCTTATTCTGGGTAAAATTCCGACAGAGCTTTCCATAGATAGGATAGAAGTTGACAAAAAGAAAATCTCATTGACGGTATCCTCCGGTTCTCTAATTCCGGTAAACACATTAATTAACAATCTCATAGATATGGTAAGAGCAAAACAGACAATTACTTCACTAGTGCTTAATTCCTTAACCTTGAGCGCCAAGACAGGCCGATATTCAATTTCTTTAGATGCAAGTTTGTAAACTATGAATAATAAGGTAAATATAGACGCAGATACGCTAAAAGTTTTGTACGCTAAATATAAAGATTTTTTGATTCCAATAATGGTAATGATTGCTTCGATAACTCTTTTAATTGCGTTTGTAATTCCTCAATTCTTAAATTTCTTGTCAAACATGGATGCAATCAGGGCAGAAAACTCCAAACTTTCAGTATTGAAAAATAATTTAAATATCATTGCAAGCGCTAACGATTCAACTTTGGATTCACAATTAAATATCGTAAGCCAGGCTTTACCCTTAACTAAGGATTACACGGGTATATTAAATGCTTTAGCTATCGCCTCAAGGACATCCGGAGCATCCTTGGGGAATTTCGAATTTCAAGTTGGAGACGTATCGTCGGCACAACAAAGCCAATCCGGTTTCCCATTTCTGAAGATGACATTAAATGTCAATGGAGATATAAAAACGGTTAACAATTTTATTAATTCCCTTTCGAAAACATTTCCTTTGTCCGAAATTACAGGAGCAATTATCAACGGTGAACTTTCGACCATTAACATCTCTTTTTATTATAAACCTATTCCTGCTAATGCCATCAGCAATAATGTACCTATTAGCGCTGTCTCAAAAGATGGTCTTAATATAATTAGCAAACTGTCTTTATTCAGCAGTTCTTCTGTGAATTTACCTTTATACAATGCGTCTCCAAGTAGCAGAACTAATCCTTTTTAGAAGTTTTATCTAGAAGGTCAGGGCGAATTTTTTTGGTTATTCTTAAGGATTGACTCTTTCTCCAATTATTAATTTCTGCATGATTACCTGAAAGAAGCACTTTTGGAACTGCCAATTTTTTATAATCTTTCGGTCTGGTATATTGAGGATATTCTAAATAATCGGAAAAAGATTCCGTATCTGTAGCACCTTTCTTAAGAACTTCAGGCAGTAGTCTAATTACGGCATCTGCTACCAACATTGCCGGAATTTCTCCTCCCGTAACTACAAAATCCCCGATTGAAATTTTTTCGTCAATAAATTTTTCTATTCTTTGGTCTATCCCCTCATAATGTCCGCACACAAGAATTAAATGTTTGAGCTTAGATAATTGTTTGGCTTTTTTTTGGTTGAAGGTTTTGCCGTGCGGATCAAGAAGAATTATTTTTTGCTCATCCTTTCGTAGCGTTTTATCGATGGCACTTTCTATTGCTTTAGCCAAAACATCAACCCTTATTACCATTCCCAATCCCCCTCCGTAAGGCTTATCGTCAACACTTTTATGTCTTCCGATTCCGTAATCCCGAATATCTACAAAATTTATTTTGGCTTTTTTTTCCGCTATCGCATTTTTGATAATTGAGTAAGCGAAAGGAGAACTAAACATTTCAGGGAATAAAGTAAGAATTGAGATAGTCATCTTTACTATTCCTTAGGGGTTTCAAAAAGGGAAACATTTATTCTTTTGTTTTGTTTTATTGCCGGGATTCTCATAAGATTTCTGATGGCTCTGATTACTTTGCCATTTTTCCCTATAATTTTTCCCATGTCTTCCTCCGCGACTTTAATAGTAAAGGTTATTATCCCATCTAGTTCTTCTTCGTTTATCTCTATCTCTTTCGGATTGTCTACGATTGAAGAAACAATGTATTGCAAAGTTTTTTTCATGATTTCAATAAATTGGCAATGCTTGGAGTAGGCTGCGCCCCTTTAGAGATCCAGTAATCATATCGTCCTTTGTCTATTTGTTTACTTATTGAGCCAACCCCTTTTTCGTACCAGCCCAAGGTTTCAATAGGCTTACCGTTACGTCTAGATCGTTTTTCTTTAACGACTATACGAAATCGGTTTTCGCCTTTTCTTCCCATTTTTGCTAATCTAATTACAACTGACATAAGATGATTTTATCATTATTTGCCGATCTTCTCAAGGGCTTCCTTTGCAGCATTTTCTTCTGCTTCCTGTTTTGATTTTCCGGTTCCTTCCCCGTATATTTTTTCTTTCACGAAAACAGCTACGCTGAATAATTTCGCATGAGAAGGGCCAACTTCTCTCATTACTTTATAAATAGGCGAACTTTTCATTTTTGATTGGACTAATTCCTGAAGAAGGCTTTTTGGATCTTTGAGAGAGCCTTCTATCAAAGCTTCCAACTTATTCAATAAGACATTTTTTATAAATTCAGATACGGCTTCTAACCCCTGGTCTATAAAAAGAGCGCCGACAAATGCCTCGAAACTGTCTGCCAAAAGACTCTGGTTTTGTCTTCCTTTTGATTCCTCTTCCCCCTTAGATAGCAATAGCAGGTTTCCGAAATTCAATTCTTTGGCTGCTATGGCTAAGCTTTTGGTATTAACAATCAGAGAACGAAGATTAGTTAACTTGCCCTCATCGTAATTTGGATATTTCTCGAAAAGAAAATTAGAGACGATAAGAGAGATGATGCTATCTCCTAAGAATTCCAAGCGTTCGTTGGAAGAAATTTTTTCCCCGCCTTGCCGCGAGGCAGGCTTCACTTCGTTTAAGTATGATCGATGCGTAAAAGCCTGCTGAAAAAGTTTAGAATTATTTATTTTTGGAAGATTCATATGAGATAACCTTTCCCAAAGCCCCATTAATAAAAGATGGACCGGTATCTCCGGAATATTCCTTAGCCAATTCTATCGCTTCGTCAATGATTACTTTTGGCGGTTCTTTTTTCTCTACCAAAAGTTCAAATACAGCCAGTCTTAGAATCGCCAGATCGACTTTGTTAATTTTGTCAATTGGAAATTCAGGTGCTGCTTCTGCGATTGTCTTATCAATAAACGCTTTTTTTAGAAAAATAGTTTTGGCTAATTCACTAGCTCTTTGCTTATGAAAATCTATTTTAAATAATTCTTCGATAAGTTTCTGGCGTTTTTTATGTCGGGGATCTAAGGCGCTTTTCATGCGGTTTTTTCTTCTTTATTTTCTTTAAGGGCAATCGCTCTTTGGCCTTTGTAAAAACCGCAGTATTTGCAAATAACATGGGGCAAAATTACTTGCTTACAGTTTAAGCAACGGATGAAGCTCGGGCGTTCAAGCTTTATAACTGTTCTTCTTTTGCCCTGTCTTGCCCGTGAATGTCTCTTTTTCGGTTCTTGCGGCATGAGAGTATTTTACGAAATTTATAAGCTTTCCACAATACCCCACTCCGCCACCGTTCCCCCCGCCCCAAATTCACGCAAAAACTCTTGGAGACTACACCCTTGGGGTGGGTTTGTAGCTACACCTGCGGGATTAATCTGGGGAAATTTGTTTGAAGTTGATGTTTTTTATTTTTTCCAAAAGTAAAGGATGGTTTTTTAAATTGGGAAAGATTTTTTCTGCTTCTTTTTTGGTTTTTTCGATTAAGGCAAAATCCGAAAAACTGGCAATTTTAAGCAAGCCGTGTCCGTGCTGCATTGTGCCGTATAATTCTCCATGGCCTCTTAATTTCAGATCCAGTTGGGCAAGCTCGTTACCCAAAGACAAAGTTTCCATAGCTTTTAATCTCTGAATAGTTTTCGGATTTTTCGATTGGGTAAACAATAGGCAGTAGGCTTGAGCATCGCTTCTTCCTACTCTTCCGCGCAGCTGATGCAGTTGCGCAAGTCCGAAACGTTCGGCTTCCTCAATAAGGATGATATTGGCATTTGGAATGTCGATTCCAACTTCTACAACTGGCGTTGCTACCAGAATATCCAATTTCCTATTCTTAAATTTCTTCAGTACTTCCTCTTTTTCCTTAGCTTTTAATCTGCCATGTAAAATTCCCAACTTTAAATTCGGAAAAACAGTATTTTTTAATAACTCATACTCCTTAGTTGCTGCTCTGACAGTTTTTAAAGTTTCCGATTCTTCTATGAAAGGGCAGATGATAAAAGCTTGTATTCTCGTATCCTTAATTTGTTTTTCAATCCATAAATAAGCATTGCTTCTTTTTTCCGCAGGCACCAGCCAAGTTTTAATTTTTCTTCTTCCTTTGGGCATTTCGTCCAAGAAAGACAAATCCAAATCTCCATACATAGTTAAAGCAATAGTTCTTGGTATTGGCGTTGCAGTCATAGACAGAAGATGGGGATTTTTGCCTTTTTTTCTGATTATTGCTCTTTGCTCTACTCCGAACCGTTGCTGTTCATCTATAACAACTAAGCCTAATTTGTCCATGTTTCTTTTGCCGTATAGCAATGCGTGTGTTCCCACTAATACATCGGTTTCATCTTTTGAATCATGAATCATGAATTGCGAATTATGGCTTGTCTTATTCTTTATCTTTATTCTTGATTCTTTATTCATAATTCTTGTCCTCGTGGATCCCGTGACTATGTCTACTTTGACTCCGAAAGGGGAAAGAAGTTTGGAAATGGTTTCGTAATGCTGTTGCGCCAGAATTTCCGTAGGCGCCAGAAGAACAGATTGAAAACCGTTTAGAAACGCTACGTACATGGCAATTGCAGAGACTACTGTTTTACCGCTTCCCACGTCTCCCTGCAAAAGCCTGTTCATGGGTTTCATAGACGTAACATCCCCAAAAATTTCTCTTAGCGTCCGCTTCTGGGCATTGGTTAATACGAATGGCAGGTTGGCATAAAATTTATCCATCTTATTTTGGTATAAATCTATTTGGAAACGGTTACTGGCTAAATTTTGCTTCCACTCTTTTCTTCTTTTTAATGCACTAAGCTGCATAAGAAAAAGTTCATCGAAAGATAAACGCAGTCTTGCTTTTTCCGCTAAATCCAAATTTTTAGGAAAATGAATTTCTTTAATTGCTTCGGGGAGCTCCAATATTTGATTATCTGAAATTATAGAGTAAGGAAGATGTTCGAGTAATTTATCTTTACAATCATTGATAATTTTATTAATTTGGCGACGTAACCATTTAGAGGAAATACCTCTTGTTTCCGGATATATCGGAATCAATCTTCCCGTATGAAGAGTTTCATCTTCATAACTTTCTAATATTTCATATTCAGGCGATTGCAGCAACAGTCTATTTTTATAAGTATCAGCTTTGCCGGAGACGGAAACCTTATCTCCTTTTCTCATTAAATTTACTAAAAAAGGTTGATTAAACCAGATAATCTCTATTTCTCCTGTTTCGTCTTTTATTTTTGCTTTTTGCAGTGTTTTCCAATTTCTCGTGCGCTCATTTTTTATTTCCAAAACATCACCTTTTACAGTAACGGTTTCTCCCGCTTGGACATCGTCAATATTTGAAATTATTGAAAAGTCTTCATATCTGTAAGGAACGTGATAAAGAAAATCTTCCAAAGTTTTAATGCCAAGTTTCTCTAGTCTTTTGGCGTACATTCTGTAAACATTGGAAACTTCCCCAATCGGCGTTTTTAAGTCCATATGTTATCTAAGGGCAAGAAACGGAAGAACAGATGTGGCAATAAGCGCAAAAGAAGCGATAGCAACGATAACTTTCCAAATCCACTGATGTTTTCTAAACATTTCCATAATTATATTTTTACCATTTTATCGTTTTCAACTTTAAAGGTCCAACTTGCACTGTTGCTCCGCTAGCTGCTATTGAAGAAAAAATAGCATTTGGATTACTTACTTTTTTTCCTTCTATCACAGTTCCTCCTTGGCTTATAAATCTTTTTGCTTCTGATTTCGAAGAGGCAAAACCTGTTTCTACCAATATCTCATCGATAGGCTTATTAGGGTTTTCGATTAAAACTATTGGAATATTTGTTGGTTTTTCTTTTCCTTGAACAGTTTTCTCAAAATTTTCTTTCGCGCCTAATGCTTCTTTTTCGCCATGCAATTGCGTTGCGATAATTTTCGCTAATTCCTTTTTTACTTCCATTCGATTTTTTCTGGACTCAATTTCCTTTATCTTTTGAAGACCTTGATTTGTTCCGAGAATAAAATATTGGTTGATCAAATCGTCATTTATCGCCATAACCTTGGCAAACATATCATTTGGATTGTCATCCAGCCATATTGCGTTGCCCCAAGTCTTACTCATTTTCCGGCCATCGGTTCCCATAAGAAATTCCGTAGCAATTATAAAAGATTCTTTATTTCTCCAATTTTTTTGCAGGGTTCTGCCGGCTTGCATATTAAAAGTTTGGTCTGTTCCGCCAATTTGAATATCCGTATTCAGAAAATAGCTGTCATATCCTTGCATTGCCGGATATAAACCTTCGTGCATTCCTACTCTTTTTCCCGCATCAAGGCGTTTTCTGATTAACTCCCGAGAGCCAAAATCTCCAAAAGAAAATTGCTGTGCCAACTTTACAATTTCCGGAAATGATAATTTGTTAAGCCATTCGGAATTATAGCGTATCGTAACTTTGGAAAAATCCAAGATTTTTTCTGCTTGTTCTTTGTAGGTCTTGAAATTCTCTTGTATTTGCTCCGAGGTTAAAACAGGCCGTTCGGTGTCTTTGTCAGAGGTATCCCCTATCAAAGCTGTAAAATCACCGATTAAGAAAGTAACATTGTGCCCTAATTTAGCGAATTCTTCAAGTTTTCGCAAAGCGACGGCATGTCCTAAATGAATTCTGGTTGCGGTTGGGTCAATTCCCAAATAAACATTCAGTTTCTTGTTGGAAGACAAAACTTTCATTAATCCTTCTTTTGAAGGAATAATATTTGCGATTCCCCTTGTCAATAATTCCTCAAGCTTATCCATACATATATATTACATTTTTTTTGAATTTATGGCAATTTTTAAGTCTCTTGCTAGGTTTATTATACTTAGCTATAATTACTTTATGGCTACCTATAGATACCGTAGATTTCTTCGGGGTCAAGGCATCAACATTTTCGTCTTAAGCAATCTGGCAAGGTTTGCATTCTTCGGGCTGATTGGATTAGTTTTTTTAACTTTTATTTTATTTATTTGGTACAGCCGTGATTTGCCGACTCCGGGAAAATTAAACTCTTCCAATCTATCCCAATCTACGAAAATTTATGACCGAAGCGGAATAGTTTTGTACGACATTTTTCGTACAGAGAATAGAACCTACGTGCCTTTAGATAATATTCCGAAAGTTTTACGTGAGGCAACAATCGCCATCGAAGATAAAAATTTTTATCAAAATCAAGGATTTTCAATTGCAGGATATTTAAGAGCAATCAGAGATATTGTCCTATTTAGAAAAATTTCCGGAGGATCTACCTTAACACAACAACTTGTCAAGAATACTCTTTTAACTCCCGAAAGGACGATTCCCCGTAAAATTAAAGAGTTTATCTTGTCAACACAAGTTGACAGAAAATACACCAAAGATCAAATCTTGGAACTTTATCTGAATGTGGCGCCGTATGGAGGCACAATGGTAGGAGTAGAGTCTGCTTCGGAAGGATATTTTGGTAAAAAAGTCAAAGATCTAAATCTGGCTGAATCAGCTATTTTGGCGGGATTACCGCAAAGTCCATCATACTATTCTCCATACGGACAAAATCCTAAAACATATATCGCTAGAGCTCAAGAAGTGCTAAGGCGGATGCAGGAAGACGGTTACATTACGAAAAAACAAGAGCTAGATACTGAAAAAAATCTACCTAACGTGGACTTTTTATCTCAAAGCCAGTCTATAAAAGCTCCGCATTTTTCATTTTACGTTAAAGATTTACTGATTAAGCAGTTTGGAGAAAATCTGGTTGAACAAGGAGGGCTTCAGGTCACAACAACGCTTGATTATAAACTTCAGCAAAAAGCAGAACAGATAGCTAAAGAAGAAGTTGATGCGGCTAGGTATCTTAAGGTTGGAAACGGTGCAAGTATTGTTTTGGACACGAAAACCGGTGAGATTCTAGCAATGGTTGGAAGCCGAGACTTTTTCGCTACGAAATCGGCAACGGACGCCCAATTTGAAGGACAGTTTAATGTCGTAACTCAAGCTCTCCGCCAGCCCGGTTCATCGATAAAACCCGTAGCTTATGCTACTGCACTTGAGCGCGGATATACGGCAGCGACTCTTATAATGGATACAAAAACCGTTTTCCCAAATCAAGGAGGCAAAGATTATATTCCGGAGAATTATGATGGGAAATATCATGGGCCATTACAGCTTCGTTTCGCTCTTGGCTCGTCAATAAATGTTCCTGCCGTAAAACTTCTAGCTTTGGTTGGCGTTAGAAATATGCTGACAACAGCTTATAAATTAGGACTTACGACCCTTGCTCCGACAAAAGATAACGTAGACCGTTTTGGGCTTTCTTTAACTTTGGGAGGCGGAGAAGTAAAGCTGATTGATCTTGCTTCGGCTTATGCGGCTTTTTCCAATGGCGGATATCGTATTGAGCCTATCAGTATTCTTAAAGTTACGGATGCGAAAGGAAATGTACTTTTTGAAGAAAAGCCTGCAGCAAAAACGCGTGTTCTAAGCAGTGAAGTTGCTTTTATAATTTCCCATATGCTTTTGGATAACAATGCCAGACTGATAACCTTTGGAGTTAACAGTTATTTAAATATTCCCGGAAAAACTATCGCAGTTAAAACCGGTACGACCGATGACAAAAGAGATAACTGGACGATAGGCTGGACGCCGAGCATCTTGGTGGCGACTTGGGTTGGTAATAATGACAATAGTCCGATGGGAAATGTCGCTTCCGGAGTTACGGGGGCTGCGCCTATTTGGCGGCGGATAATACTTGAGGCTTTAAAAAATAAACCAAATGAAGATTTTCAAAAACCGGACAATGTTACGGCTATTACGATAGATGCATTAGGCGGAGGTTTGCCTGTAGATGGGCAGGCTACGCGAACGGAATATTTTATAAAGGGGACGCAGCCCCAAGGCCCAAGTCCAATTTACCAGCAGATAAAAGTTTCAAAAGCAGATTCAAATAAGACAGCCAGCCAAAGTGAGCTTGATAAAGGGGAGTATGATACCCGTAATTTTATTGTCTTTAAAGAAAACGATCCGATATCAACAGATGGCAAAAACCGTTGGCAGGAAGGGATAGATGGATGGGTCAATGATAATCATAAAGATGATCCCTTGTATCACGCGCCAACTGAAGTTTCAACGAGGATAGTTTCCGACACCCCTACTCCAATTCCAACTCCGACTTTGTCTCCTACCCCAACATCTTCTTCTTCCGCTCAATAGCTCTTGCTTTTTGAGACTACACCCTTGTTTTGAAACTACACCCTTGGGGTGAGTATGTATTTACACGTGCGGAGATTTATGCTTCAATAAAAGTATGCCCTCAAGAGTTGTACCTTTCGTTAATGGTGAATATTATCATATTTTTAATCGCGGTGTGGCTAAAATGCCGATTTACAATAACGTCTTTGATTATAGACATTTTTTAGACACAATGTCTTACTATCAGGTTGGTAGTCCGAAGCCACGATTTTCTTTCTTTAGGAATAAACCAATTTCACTAGACAAGAACAGGAAAATTGTTGACATTATTTGCTATTGTCTAATGCCAAATCATTTTCACTTCCTTCTTCAGCAAAAAAACGAAAATGGGATTACAGAATTTATTAGTAAACTTAGTAACAGTTTTACAAAGTATTTCAATATAAAGAATAAGAGGGTGGGTCCACTTTTCCAAGGAGAATTTCAGTCAGTGCATGTTGATTCCAATGAACAGTTATTGCATTTATCTAGGTATATTCATTTGAATCCGTTTGTCGGTTATGTTGCAAAAGAGTTAAAAACATATAGATGGTCGTCTTATAGGGAATATTTGGGTTTAAGTGAGGGTAGTTGCTCGAAGGATATTATTCTTGAACAATTCAAAACAGAAAGCGGCTATGGACAGTTTGTTTTGGATCAATCGGGTTATGCCAAAGAGCTTGATCTTATAAAGCACAAGCTTTTGGATAACCAAGGTTAGAAAAGTTTGAAGCTACACCCTTGGGGTGTAAGATAGGGTGTAAGATAGAATTATTCTTTTTGTGTTGCGCCAAATTTACCCTTGAGGGTTTTTAGTATTTTTTCTCGGATTTTGGCAACTTCCTCATTGGATAAATTACCGTTTTTATCTTGATAAACAAGATGGAACGTTTTTGTTTTTTCGAATTGGCTCAACAGAAATACGTTGATTATTTTTTCGTTTTGCTCTTTGATGGTTTTTATCAACTCTCCGATTGCTATTTGTTTGCCAATTACTATGGATAAATCTTCAAATACAGGCGGATATTTGGGAATTGGAGCAAATGTTTTATTAAGGTTCACTCTTTTTAGGAGCTTAGAAAAGTTTAGTTCGAAAACAACAACGTCGTCTTTCAATTGGATAAAGCCGGATGGATCATCAGTAATTCCCAGTTGACTAAATAGTTCTTCCAATAATCCTTTAATCTCAAAAAAAGTTTTTGAATTAGAAATTCCGGAAAGAAAATAATCTTCTTTTGCATTATCCAAACTTTTACCCAAATAAACTTTGCCTAGTTCGAGAAGATTTATTTTTTCGAAATTAGGTTTGTTTTGCAGGAAAGCTTTTTGAAGGCCTATTTTAAGAGTCGGGCGCAAATATTCGAAATCGCGACTGACCGGATTATCAATGCGTAAAACGTTTTCCGGATCAAATCCTGCGTCGACGATGTCGCTTTCACTTACCAAACTGTAAGTATATATTTCTGAAAATCCGCAAGACGCAAGAATATTTTTAACTTTTTCTTCCAGTTTATAATCCTTAAAATACGGAATTTGCAAAGTTGTGATTTGTCCCGAAGGTAAAGTTTTGGGAAATTTATTGTACCCATAGAGTCTGGCTACTTCCTCTATTAAATCTTCTTCTATTTTTAAATCATTTCTGTA
>CAYPUE010000011.1:19322-24805 GCA_964414015.1 uncultured Gammaproteobacteria bacterium | reverse complement strand
GCTATGGTTTTCGATACTATTTCAGCATTAACTTTCCCGTTTATATTCTCTCCATGGCTATTAAATTCTTGGAATAGTAAGCCATCATATCCATCATCCTCATTGACTCCATATTTTCCAATAAAGAATCTACATAAAGGAGCACTGAATAAATATTCATCAATATCTCCAGGACTGGCTAACGGTAATGACCATATAGGATGCGTATGTAGGTTAAATTTTACGGTAGGACGTATATGTGACGCTACTACGGTCTGAGATGGGGTAATTATAACGTGATGCTCGTCACCGATAAAGTAATAAAATCGGTGTGAAAAATCGTCATAGTCTAAAGATATTTCAAACTGTTTTCTTAGAGTAGGTTCAATTAAATAGACTATATCTTTTGGTCCAAGAAGAGTCTTATTGAGAACCAATATTTGTCCAGGTAAGATAATATCTGGTTGATTCTTGATAGTTTCTGGGGAAACTACTTTAACCTCTTTTGCTAGCATTGAAAATGCTTCTGCTCTTTCTCCTTTCATTTTTCGTAAGTATACCATAGGAGATAATCTATTGCATTTCAAGCCTTATCTGTATATAATTACCTTTGAAAGGCATGTTTAACCGATTGGAGGTAAATAAGGCTGCATAAGCGATAGTTTTTGGGATTTTTTCCCTGAAGCGACTGTGTGCAGTCGCTTTTTTGGTTTTACAGATTATGAATGCAATATACGGTACGAAAATAAAACAAGCGCAAATGTTCCTGCAGAACGGAACGCGCATTCCTGTTACTCAAATAAAGGTGGACGGCAATGTTGTGGCCGGAATAAAGACAAAAGATAAAAACTTATACGATGCTTTGCAGATAGGTGTTGGAGAAAGAAAAAGAGCAAATAAATCATTCATTGGATTTGCAAAAAAAGCAAGTTTAACATCTATTCCTAAGTTTTTACGCGAGATAAAGATTACGGATGGAGAAAATCTGCCCAAATTAGGAGATGTTATCAAGCCACAAGATGTATTTAAGCCTGGAGACATTGTGGATGCAATCGGTATATCCAAAGGTAAAGGTTTCGCCGGAGTTGTAAAAAGGCACCATTTTAAAGGCGGACCAAGAACCCATGGACAATCAGACAGAGAAAGAGCTCCCGGATCAATCGGACAAACCACAACACCGGGAAGAGTTTATAAAGGGAAAAGAATGGCAGGTCATATGGGGTCGGAAAAAGTTACAATAAAAAATCTGGAAATCGTCGCAGTTGACGATATTTTTTTGTACGTCAAAGGTTTAGTTCCAGGTAGTGTCAATAGTCTTTTGAAAATAGAAAAAGTCGGAGAAAACAAAAAGTTTATTCCTCTGTATAGAGAGGAAGAGAAGATTGCAACCACAGAGACACAGAAGACAGCTGAAACACAGAAGGAGATAGAAAATGCCAGTTAAGAAATCAAAAATCATTGTTAAAAAAAAGATTGCATCAACAAAGACTAGAGTTCCAGTTGATAAGAAAGTTGTTGCTAAGAAAATTGTCGTTAAAAAACCAAAGAACGCTTTATCTTTGGAAGTTTTTGACACAAAAGGAAAATTATCCGAAGCAATTTTACTGCCAAAAGAGATATTTGGAGCAGAAGTCAACAATAAACTTATTGCTCAAGCGGTAAGAGTTTATCTGGCAAATCAAAGAGAAGGCTCTGCAAGAACAAAGACACGAAGCGCTGTTCACGGTACAACTAAAAAAGCCTGGCAGCAAAAAGGCACAGGAAGAGCAAGACATGGTTCCAAAAAAGCTCCTATTTTCGTTCATGGAGGAATTGCCTGGGGGCCAAGACCGAGAGATTTTTCACTTTCTCTTTCTAAAAAGATGAGGAAAGCGGCATTATTTTCGGCTTTATCTTTGAAACAAAAATCTAATGAAATTAAAGGCATAAAGGGTTTAGAAAAATTGGAACCTAAAACAAAATTAATAATAGAGGTGCTTAAGAATTTAAAAGTAGAGAAGGAAAATCAGAAAATACTTTTAGTAACGCCAACAGGAAAAGATTTTGAAAATGTTTATCGAGCGGCAAGAAATATCAAAGGCATGAATATTTTGCCGGCCAATATCATTAATACATATCAAGTGTTGGATAACAATCTGATTTTGTTGATGGATGAATCTTTGGATGTTATTACGAATAATTTTCTAAAGGAGAAAGCATAACATGTTAAATTTAAATGTTATCATAGCGCCTATTATAAGCGAAAAATCAACCAAAGGAATCCAAGACGGCAAATTCACATTCAAGGTTGCCAAGACCGCAACGAAGAGGGAAATTAAAAGAGCGATTGAAAGACAGTTTAAGGTAAATGTTTTAAAAGTAAAAACCAGTATTGTTAAAGGCAGAACAAGCAGGGTTGGCGCAAGAAGAATGGAAGTGGCGCAAAGTAGTTTTAAAAAAGCAATCGTTACTTTAAAAAAGGGACAAAAAATCGACATTTTTGAAGTGGCAGCTTAAATCTATGAATAAATTAAAAATTATCAGAAAGAAGCATTCAGGCAGAGATGTATCAGGAAGCGTATCTGTCCGCCATCAGGGAGGAGAGCAGAAAAGATTTTTGCGTGTGATTGATTTTAAAAGAGATAAAACAGGAATTGCAGGAAAAGTAGTTTCTATAGAGTACGACCCAAACAGAAACTGCGATATCGCTTTAGTCCAATACGCCGATGGAGAAAAACGTTATATTCTAAGACCGGAAGGATTAAATATTAACGATGTTGTCAAATCAGGTAAAGACGTTGATATCAAAGTTGGCAATGCGCTTTCTTTGGATTCAATACCTGTTGGGACAATTGTCCACAACATAGAATTGATACCCGGGAAAGGCGGACAAATGGCAAGAGGAGCAGGAACAGGAGCAGCTGTACAAGTAAAAGAAGGAAAATATATTCATCTAAAACTTCCATCAGGAGAAATAAGAAGCGTACTTGGCAAATGTTTTGCAACAATAGGCACTTTGGGAAATATTACTTTTAAAGATAGGAATTTGGGTAAAGCAGGAGCAAGTATTCATAGAGGAATCAGACCTACGGTTAGAGGAGTAGCTCAAGATCCAAGGTCTCATCCGCACGGAGGCGGAGGAGGCAGAAGCGGCATAGGTATGCCTACGCCAAAAACATATGCTGGAAGGAAAGCAGTTGGCAAAACCAGGAAAAAGAAAAAATATTCAAATAAACATATAATACAAAGGAGGAAAAAATAAAATGTCAAGATCATCAAAAAAAGGTCCATATGTGGATCAAAAATTACTCAAAAAGATTCTTAAACAAAAACAATCAGGAGATAAGGTGGCTATTAAGACATGGGCAAGAGCCAGCCAAATTCCACCGGAATTTGTCGGACATACGTTTGCAATTCATAATGGGCGAATGTTTGTTAATGTCTTCGTAACGGAATCTATGGTTGGACACAGGCTTGGAGAACTTGCTCCGACCAGAACATTTAGAAGTCATGGAAGAGTAGTCGCAAGAGAAATCTCTAAAACGTAGTAATTAGTTAATTAGCGTCTAGCGGTTAGTTTGAAACGAACTAAACGCTGAACGCTAGCGAACTAAACGCTAGATAAATATGGAGATTACAGCAAGAAGTCAATCAGTAGGAATAGCGCCCAGAAAAATTAGATTAATTGTGGATGCAATACGCAAGATGTCGTTGGATCAAGCATTGAACACGCTTTCGACAATTAATAAACGCGGAACAAGAGTTATTTATAAAACTCTTAAAAGTGCTTTGGCAAACGCTAAAAACTTGAAAAGGCAAAATCAGGAGAACCTTTTTATAAAAAGCATAGAGGTATCCGGAGGCTCATTTCTTAAAAGATTTAAGCCTTCAACGCGCGGAAGAACGCATCCTTATAAAAAGAGAACAAGCAATATAAAAATAGTATTGGAGGAAAAAAATGGGACAAAAAGTTAATCCAAAAATTTTAAGATTGGGATCTTTATATAATTGGAGCAGCAGATGGTTCGCGGATAAAGGATATAAAGAAACCCTTCTTGATGACATCAATCTTAGAAAAGCTATTTTGGAAAGGCTAAAAAATGCCGGTGTGTCTGAAGTTCAAATTGAAAGATCGATAAATAGCATGAAATTAATTATTTACGTGGCAAGACCTGGTATGGTTATCGGCAGAGGCGGAAGCGGTCTTGAAGAAATGAAAGAATTTGTCTATAAGACTCTTAAAATAAGCAAAAATTCCAAGACTGCACCAAAAGTCGATATAAGAATAGAGCCGGTTAAGGAGCCAAATTTGGATGCTTTTCTAATAGCGAAAAACATCGCAGAGCAGTTAGCCAAAAGAATTCCTCATCGGCGCGTAATGACTAAGACTCTGGAAAGAATGATGGAATCTGGAGCAAAAGGAGCCAGAATTGTGCTTTCCGGAAGAGTAGGCGGAGCGGAAATTGGCAGAGTTGAGAAATTGCAACGCGGAACTCTTCCTTTATCAACCATCAGAGCCAATATTTCGTTTGCCCATGTTCCGGCTTTGACAAAAAAAGGTTATGTTGGAGTAAAAGTTTGGATTAATAGATCGGAAATAAAATAATTTTAAATTAAAAAATATGTTAGCACCAAAAAGAGCAAAATACAGAAAACAACACAGGGGAATGCTTAGAGGAGTTGCCCATAAAGGCACGGAAATTGCCTTTGGAGAATATGGGCTTATGGCTGAAGAAAGAGGTCCTGTAACAAGCAGGCAATTGGAAGCGGCACGAAGAGCAATTACTCATTATACCCAAAGAGGAGGAAGAATTTGGATAAGAGTTTTTCCTCATAAGCCTATTACGAAGAAACCGCCGGAAACGCGAATGGGCGGAGGAAAAGGAGATGTTTTTGAGTTCGTTGTTTCAGCTAAGCCTGGCACAATATTATTTGAAATGGGCGGAGTCTCGAAAGATATAGCCGTCACCGCCTTAAGACTTGCATCCCATAAAATAGGCGTAGCAACTAAGTTTATAGAGAAAAAATCATTACAAGTATAAATATGAAAACAAAAGATAAACAAGCATTGCATACGAAAACCACAGAGGAGCTTAAAAGGCTTTTACAAGATTTAAAGAATACTTTGTTTTCTTTATCTTTGGACAAAACTCAAAATAAGCTTAAAAATACAAGGTCAATCTATCTAAAGAGAAAAGAAGTTGCGCAAATATCAACTGTTTTAAGAGAAAAGGAGTTTGAAAAATGACACTTCGATTAACTCAGTGTCTGAGTTGGGAATTCGAACTATGAAAAAAATCTTGGAAGGAATCGTTGTTTCGATAGGAATGTCAAAGACAGCAATAGTTAGAATAACAATTGCCAGAGAGCATTCGATATATAAAAAGCTAGTTAAGAAGGATAAAAAAATAAAAGCAGATACGTCAAATTTATCAGTGTCGTTGGGAGATAAGGTAAGAATAGAAGAGACAAGGCCTATCTCTAAAGATAAACATTTTAAGATTTTGGAGGTTTTAAAAAAATGA
>CAYPUE010000011.1:0-19222 GCA_964414015.1 uncultured Gammaproteobacteria bacterium | reverse complement strand
AAGGCCTATCTCTAAAGATAAACATTTTAAGATTTTGGAGGTTTTAAAAAAATGATTCAGCAAAGAACAATTATGCGTCCGGCAGATAATTCCGGAGCAAAAGAATTAATGGTCATTCATATTTTTGGCGGGTCAACCAGGAAGTTCGGATACATAGGAGATATAATAAATTGCGTTGTTAAGGAAGCTGACCCTGTAGGACAAGTAAAAGATGGGCAAGTTGTGAAGGCAATTGTAGTTAGGACAAAAAAAGAATATCGAAGACCTGATGGATCCTATATTAGGTTTTCCGATAACGCAGCGGTAATCATCGATAATCCGCAGGATAAAAACCCAATAGGTACAAGAATTTTTGGTCCAATCGCTAGAGAGATAAAGGAAAAAGGATTTGCGAAAATTGCCAGTATGGCTGTAGAGGTATTATAGTGAGGAATTCGAACTATGAAAATTAAGAAAAACGATCAAGTAAAAGTCGTAGTAGGAAAAGATGCGGGCAAGACGGGAAAGGTGGAAAAAGTTTTTCATAAGAAAGGCTTGATTTTGATAACAGGTATCAATCAATATAAAAGACACATGAAAGCTAGATCTCAAAATCAACCATCAGAAATAGTTACTTTGACTAAACCGTTAGCGATTGGAAATGTCATGCTTATTTGTCCAAATTGCCACAAGCTTGCACGAATTGGTTTTAAAAATGACGATAAAGGGAAAATTAGAATTTGTAAAAAATGTCAGGAGAAGATATAGAATATGAATAATTTACAAGCTCAATTTAAAAAAACTGGTTTACAGGAATTGCAAAAAGAGTTGGGAATTAAAAATCCAATGGCAGTACCGATTTTATCGAAAATAGCAATTAATGTGGGAGTTAAAGATGCGATTTTGGATAAAAAGAATGTAGAAAAAGCAAGCTCTATCTTTGCCCAAATTACCGGTCAAAAACCAAAAGTGACCAAAGCCAAAAAAGCCATTTCCGGATTTAAATTAAGAGAAGGAGTGGAGATAGGCCTTATGACAACTTTGAGAGGCAAAAAAATGTATGATTTTCTTGAGAAATTGGTAACGATTGTTTTGCCAAGATTACGGGATTTTCATGGAGTCAGTACAAAAAGTTTTGACAATAGAGGTAATTATAGTTTGGGTTTTGAGGAGTCTTCTGTATTTCCGGAAGTTGATACGGGGAAAGTAGAAAAAGTTCAGGGTTTTGAAATGACTATAGTTACAACAGCCAAAAATAAGAAAGAAGGATTTTTGCTTCTGCAGAAATTGGGTATGCCTTTTCAAAAAGATAATAAGGTGATAAAATCATAGTTTAATAATTTATGGCTAAAGTATCGAGTATTTTAAAATTTAAAAAAAAGCAGAAATTTGCAGGTAGACAGAGAAACCGATGCAATCTTTGCGGAAGAGCGAGAAGTTACATGAGACGTTTCGGATTATGCAGGCTATGTTTCAGAGAATTAGCTATGAAAGGAGAATTGCCAGGGGTTCTTAAATCCACTTGGTAGTTTTATTTTATGAATCATCAAGTTTCAGATTTTGTTATCAGAATAAAAAATGCGGTTCTAGCCAGAAGAAAAAAAATTTTCGTTCCTTCGTCTAATCTTATTAAGACAATAGCTTTAACTTTAGTTAAGGCTGGTTTTTTAGACAGCGTAAAAGAAAATAATGTTGACGATAGGAAAATTTTGGAAATAACCTTAAAATATTACAGAAGAATACCTTCCTTAACTGATGTAAAAATTATTTCTAAGCCATCGTTAAGAATTTATCTGGCAGCCAAATCTCTTCCTGAAGTTTACAGAAGAGGTAAATATACAATTATACTTTCAACCAGCAATGGCATTATGACAGGCAAAGAAGCATATAAGAAAAAGATTGGAGGAGAATTACTTTTTAAAATTTGGTAACCCTTCGACGTTGCTCAGGGTAAATATATGTCAAAACTTGCTAAAATTCCAGTTATTTTAACAGAGGGAGTATCGTTTATCTTAGACAACGGCGTTGCTAAAATAAGCGGTCCTAAAGGAAATCTTTCTTTTGCTATTCCGGAAGGTATAGAAATTAAGTTTTCCGAAGGAAAGCTTTTATTTACTCTAAAAAATAAAGATGCTGAAAATAAAAAGCAGTTGCTTGGACTTACAAGAGCTACTCTTGCAAATATGGTAACCGGTGTTTCCAAAGGCTTCGAAAAGAAACTTGAACTTTCAGGAGTAGGTTATAGAGCTTCTGCTTCAGGTAACGAACTTAGCCTTTCAATAGGATTTTCTCATCCTGTAAAAGTGATGGCTCCGCAAGGAATTACTTTTGCAGTTTTGGAAAATACGATTATTGTTTCGGGGATTGATAAATATTTAGTAGGTAACACTGCAGCAAGAATTAGGGCTGTTCGTCCTCCGGAACCATATAAAGGAAAAGGAATTAAATACTTAGGAGAGAAAATCAGAAGAAAGGCTGGAAAAGTAGCTAAGGCATTGGGAGCAACAAAATAAGATATGATAAATGCAGTACGAAAATACAAAAAGAAACTTAGAACCAGGTCTAAAATAAAAGGAAGCCAAAGGCCAAGATTGTCTATCTTTAGGTCTAACCGTTTTACCTACGCTCAAATTATTGACACTAAAGGGAAAAACACGCTTGTTAGCGCAACAGAAAAAGAATTGGGGAAAGCGGAGATAAAAGGTAAAACAGAGAAAGCAAAAGCCTTGGGATTACTTTTGGCTAAAAAAGCACTAGCGAAAAAAATTAAAGAAGTAGTTTTCGATCGGGGAAATTATGCATATCATGGGAGGGTAAGTGCTATAGCAGCAGGCGCTAGAGAAGGAGGGCTAAAATTCTAATGATCAATACGGGATTTTTCCAAAAAAAGCCGCAAAGTGAATTTGAGGAAAAAATAATCCAAGTAAATAGGGTTTCCAAAAAGACAAAAGGAGGAAACAAAATTGGATTTTCAGTCTTAATGGTAATTGGAAATAAAAAAGGCAAAGTAGGAGTAGGTTTGGGCAAAGCCTTAGATGTGTCTTCGGCAATTAGAAAAGGCGTTGCTCTTGCTAAAAAGCATACGATAGATGTTCCTATTGTGAATGGAACTATCCCATTTGAGCTGTTGGTAAAGTTGGGTGCGGCTAAAATTTTATTAAAACCTGCTCCTAAAGGTAGCGGAGTAATCGCCGGAGGTGCGGTAAGAAGTGTTGTTTCCGCTGCGGGAATTGAAAATATTTCATCTAAAGTTCTGGGGACGAAAAATAAAGCAAGTAATGTCTACACAGCAATGGAAGCTTTGAAAAGATTGGGACAAAGATATAGGAACATTAAGGAGGCATCAGAAAAGAAATGAATTTAAATAATCTTGTAAAAATTGTAAAAAGACAAAAAAGGCGTCTTGGTCAGGGTTATGGTTCCGGACGGGGAAAAACAGCAGGCAGAGGAACAAAAGGACAGAAAGCGCGCGGAATGGTTGCTATTTCATTTGAAGGAGGAGCACTGCCTCTTATTAAAAGACTTCCTTTTATGCGTGGTAAAGGGAGGTTTAAACCCGTTAGCAAAAAACCAGTTATTCTAAATCTTGATTCGCTTAATAGTTTAAAGAAAGGCAGTAAGGTAGATCTAAAAACTTTGATAGAGAATAAGTTGGTAGATAAAGATCGTGCCAAGACAAATGGAGTAAAAATTTTAGGGAACGGTAACATAAGTATTCCTTTAGATATAAATCTGCCTGTTTCTAAATCTGCCGCTTTGAAGATTGAAAAAGCAGGCGGAAAAATACTAAAATGAATAACATTTTGGGGATTTTCAAAAACAGCATCAATACCCCAGAAGTAAGAAAAAAACTTATTTTTACAGCTCTTATATTTGTTGTATTTAGAATATTTGCCCACATACCTGTATCCGGAGTAAACTTGGTTGCTCTTAAAACTCTTTTTTCTCAAAATCAATTCCTAGGACTTTTGGATGTTTTTTCCGGAGGAACGCTTGCTAATTTTTCCATTATGGCGTTGGGCTTAAACCCTTACATCAACGCTTCGATAATTTTACAACTTTTAACCATGGTATTTCCTAAACTTGAAGAATTATCAAAAGAAGGGGAGGCGGGCAGACAAAAAATAAATCAATATACGAGAATGCTAACTGTTCCTCTGGCGCTCGTACAAGCTGTTGGTATGTACGCACTTTTAAAAAGTCAAGATATTATTTCCTATCTTCCGCCCATCAATTTAATTTCTTTTCTTCTGACAATGACAGCCGGAACAATGCTTCTGGTTTGGTTCGGAGAGCTTATTTCGGAAAAAGGTATTGGCAATGGAATATCGCTTTTAATTTTTGCCGGAATAGTAGGAAGAATTCCGGTTATTTTTGCTCAAACAGCCTCTACGACAACAGCGACTAATATAGCAAATATTATTGTTTTTCTCGTAATGGGACTTTTAGTAATTGCTTCAATAGTTGTTATCAACGAAGCGACAAGACAAATAACCGTATATTATGCAAAAAGAGTTAGGGGGAATAAAATGTATGGCGGTCAGTCAACCCACCTTCCCCTTAGGGTTAATCAGGCTGGAGTAATACCTATAATTTTTGCAGTGTCTCTAGTTCTTTTGCCTTCTTTAATTTCTAATTATTTAACTGCGTCCAGCAATCCTTCCCTAAGAAGTGTTGCGACAGCAATCTCTTTGTGGTTTAATCCAGAAGGGATATTCTATAATGCTTTGTACTTTTTCTTGGTAGTAGGATTTACATATTTTTATACGGCAGTGATTTTTAATCCAAAGAAAATTTCAGAAGAGATCCAAAAATATGGAGGTTTTATTCCGGGTATTAGGCCTGGCAGTCCTACGGCTTCATATTTAAATTATATTCTAACCAGGATAACTTTGGCCGGAGCAATTTTTCTAGGCATCATAGCCATATTTCCTACAATCGCCAAACTTTTTTCAAACGTTCAGACTCTTATTTTGGGAGGCACAGGAATCTTGATTGTCGTATCGGTTGTTCTGGAAACAATAAAAGCCATAGAAGCACAGCTTGTTATGAGAAATTACGAAGGATTCAGCAAATAGTTGATGGTTAATGGTTCATAGTTTATAGTTATATTTGGTTTACTATGAACAATGAACTGGTTTGCTAATTACTATGAAAATTATACTGATAGGAATTCAGGGAGCAGGAAAATCAACCCAGGGGAATTTGCTTTCGGAAGAATTAAAAATTCCTTATCTCTCAACAGGACATATATTTAGATTTTTGGCAAAAGAAAAAACTAAACTTGGCCGTTATATCAAAGAGATAATGAATGCCGGATATCTGATTCCGGATAAAAAAACAGTTGCTATTGTTAGCGACTACCTCAAGCGTCCGGAGTATATTAACGGTTATATTTTGGATGGTTTTCCCAGAACCCTTGAGCAGGTAAAAGCATTTAAGAATGGAGTTGATAAAGTAGTTTATCTGAAAGTTTCAGATAAAGAAGCCCTTTGGAGACTTTCCTATAGAAATGGAGATAACAGAGAAGACGAAACTCTAGCTGCTCTTAGAAAAAGAATTGAACTTTTTCATAAACTCACTGAACCTGTTTTGGACTATTACAGAAGCAAAGGAATCTTAGTTGAGGTAGATGGAGAAAAAGCAGTTGAAGAAGTACATAAAGAAATACTGAAGAAGATAAAATAAGCGTTTATGACAACTGCAGAGACAGATAACAATCAGGCACCTCATCCAGAAAAAGCCAAGCAAAAAAAAACGATATTTGCTTTCGTTGGTCCCGAAGGATCAGGTAAGTCAACTCATGCAAAAGTACTAGCAGATAATCTTGGTATTCCCCTTTTGGGGATGGGGGATGAATTTAGAAGGGTTGCCGAAGAAGAACCAAATACAAGATTAGGTAGGCAATGTAAGGAGATGCTTGATAAGCATAAATATTCGGATCAAGATTTGTATACAGAAGTTTTTGAGAGAGCTTTTAAAAGAGAGAAATTTGAAAAAGGATTTGTAGCAGAAGGAGCTTTCAGAGCCGTATGGGAGCCTCGGGTTTTTAAGAAGCTGGTTGACGAATACGTAGGGGATGCGGAAATTCAAGTAATTTTTTTAAGAACACCTGGATGGAAAAGTGTAGAAAGACTTAAAAAAAGAAAACGTAACGATGATGATCAGGAGGCTGCTCTTAAAAGGCTTACGAATTTCTCTAAAGATTTAGGTATTAGAATGGAAGAAGCAAGAAAAATATCAACAGCATTTACAGTGATACAAACAGGTGGGAAAAGTTCTAAGCAAGTTGACGTTGAAATTTTAGACAAGATAGGGTTGGAAAAAGTAAAAGGAGGTGAAAAAAGATGAAAGAAAGACGGCCGAGACTGAACCTTAAGCACAGACAAATTTTACATGAAATAAATGCTTTACCAAAAGACAAGAAGGGTTTATCGGCGAGAACTCACATAAGCGCAATAGATGATACACTGGCTACAACATTTGATACGGGAAAATGGTTTAAGGAAATGACTGCTTTTCGAAAAAAGCTTCAGACAGTAGCTGGTGTGAAGAGATAATTTTTCAATATGGACATAGAACCTTTATTAGTGACATTATGGGTGCTTTTGGAAATAGTAATAAACAGTTATAAAAAATTAAATGAAATGAATTTATGAAGAAAAATTTAGTAATAGCTATTGACGGACCGGTTGGATCAGGAAAAGGAACGTTAGCGGTTGCATTGGCGAAAAGACTTGGCGCCTTTTATCTTTATACGGGTGGAATGTATAGGGCGTTGGCTTATGAATGTTTAAAACAAAATGTTGATGTGCATGATGAAACAAAAGTTTTGGGATTATTGCTGAAAATTTCTTTAGCAGTACAAACTAAAGAATATGGAACGATAATTTCAATTAATGGGAGAGAAATTTTTGATGAGATGTTTTTGCCAGAAGTAACAAAAACGGTGTCAATTGTTGCTGCAATGCCTGCCGTAAGACGCGAGATGGTTGCTCGGCAAAAAAAAGAAGTAGAAGGGAAAAGCGTTGTGGTTGAGGGAAGGGATAGTGCAACGGATGTTGTTCCTCACGCGGATATTAAAATCTATCTTACTGCGGACATCAATACTCGTGCAAAAAGAAGAGTAGGGCAATTAAAAAAAAGAGATTTAGATGTTTCTTTTACAGAAGTTTTAGAGCAAATAAAGGAAAGAGACAGACAGGATATAGAGCGTAAGGCATCACCGCTAATAATGACCAAAGACGCCTATTTGATTGACACAACCAATCTTACTATTAATGAAACTGTTGAGAAAGTAATGGGAAAACTCAAGGAAAAGAAACTTATATGATTAGCATCAAAACTTCTTCCGAAATAGAGAAAATGGCAGAAGGGGGAAAAATTTTAGCTGATGTTTTGTTTAAAATTTTAGAATATGCAAAAGTTGGGGTTTCGGAACTTGAATTAGATAAATTGGCAGAAGAGTTAATTTTAAAAGCAGGAGCAGAGCCAGGGTTTAAGAAAGTTGCAAATTATCATCATACTATCTGTGTATCTACAAACAATGTCGTAGTGCATGGCGTACCGACTAATTATAAATTTAAGGAAGGGGATGTTGTTGGGATAGATTGCGGAGTGTATTTCAAGGGATTTCATACGGACATGGCGCAGACGGTGCGAATTCAAAATTCAAAAATCAAAAATCAAAAATACGATGCGACTGATAAATTTTTAGAAATTGGGGAGAAAGCATTGGAAAAAGGGATAGAGCAGGCAAAAGTTGGAAATAGGGTTGGACATATCTCTAAAGCAATACAGGATGTAGTTGAAGGAAAGGGTTATTCAGTGGTTAGAAGTTTAGTTGGGCATGGAGTAGGTAAAAAGCTGCATGAGGATCCCGAAGTCCCCGGATTTTTAAATGTTTCCGTTCAAAGGACACCGCTTCTTAAGGAAGGAATGACCATAGCAGTTGAAGTAATCTATAATATGGGTAAAAGCGATGTTGTATATGCCAAAAATGATGGTTGGACGATTAAAACTAAAGACGGAAGCATTTCCGGTCTTTTTGAAAGAACAATCGCTGTTATCAAAGACAAGCCTTTAATTTTAACAAAGTAGCATTGCGATTTATGAGCTTATTTGCTATAATGAACATTAATCTCAGATTTCAAATATCAAAACTCAAATCTACATCTAAAATCTGTAGATCTTTAAAATTTGAAGTTTAAAGATGTAATTTTGAGATTTGCGTTTTGCGATTTGAGATTTATTTATGGCTCATCAGGGGTCTTTTGAAGTCGAAGGAGTAGTAAGGGAATCATTGCCCAACACTCTTTTTAGAGTAGAATTATCGAATAAGAGTATTATTCTCTGTCATTTGTCAGGCAAAATGAGGGTTCATTTTATAAAGATTTTGCCTGGAGATAAAGTTCGGATAGAGATGACGCCATACGATAAGACTAGAGGAAGAATAGTGTATAGATATAAGTGAAATAATATGAAAGTTCAAGCCAGTATAAAAGCAAGATGCGCTAAATGCAAAATTATTAAAAGAAAAGGTGTTTTGAGAGTGGTTTGCGAAAACCCTAAACATAAACAAAGACAAGGCTAGGAAATATGAGAATTGCCGGATTTAATATACCTGACGAAAAAAGAATAGACATAGCGCTTACTTACCTTTATGGTATAGGAAGAAATAATGCAGTTGGTGTTCTTGCCAGTGCTCAAGTTGATCCTACAACAAGAGTTAAAGATCTTTCAGAAGATGAGCAGAAGAAAATTCAGCAAGCCTTAGATAAGTACAAAATAGAGGGGGATTTGAGAGCGGAAATTACATCTAACATTAAAATTTTGAAAGAAATGGGTTCTTACAGAGGACAAAGGCACGCCAAAAATCTACCCGTTAGAGGACAAAGAACCAGATCTAATGCTAGGACGAAAAGAGGCAAGAGGTTAACTATCGGAGCTATCAAAAAAGAAACGGCTGTGAAGATGGGTATTGTTGATAAGGAAACCGAAGCTAAAGAGCCAGCTAAAAAATAATTTTATGGACGAACTTAAAAAAATTAAAAAAGAAGAAAAGAAGAAGAAAAATGTCTCTGTATCAAGTAGAGGCAGAGTATATATAACTTCTACATTTAATAATACGCTGGTTACAATTACCAATGATAAAGGAGATACGGTTGCTTGGAGTTCAGCGGGCGCTGCGGGATTTAAGGGTACTAGAAAATCAACACCATATGCCGCAAGTTCAGCTGCAGAAGCAGTCTCTAAAAGGGCAGCAGAAAAAGGCTTAAAAATGGTCGATGTGTATGTAAAAGGACCGGGTTCAGGCAGGGATTCTGCTCTTAGGGCTATCAAAGCAGGGGGATTATCAATATCGTCAATTTCCGACATAACGCCTATTCCCCACAACGGACCTAGGGCAAAAAAGAAAAGGAGAATCTAATGGCTAGATATACAGGACCAAAACATAAATTAGCAAGAAGAGAAGGGGTAAATATTTTAGATAAGCAATCCCCGAGTCTTTTGCGACGTTTAAATATGCCGCCTGGGATGCACGGATCAAAGGGAAAAAGAAGACTATCTGAATATGGAGAACAGCTTAGGGAAAAACAAAAAGCAAAAGCAGTATATGGGCTTTTGGAAAAACAATTCAAAAGCTTAGTGAGAACCGTAGAGAAGAAAAAAGGGGAAACAGGAGAAATGCTTGTTCAGCTTTTGGAAACAAGATTGGACAATGTTGTATATCGATTGGGCTTTGCGAAAACAAGAGCTATGGCACGTCAGCTTGTTTCCCACAAGCATATACTTGTTAACGGTAAGAAAATTAATATTCCCTCGTTCCCGATAAAAGTGAATGATGTTATCTCGCTTGTTCCATCCATACAAAATAATCCGCAAATTGTAGCTTTAACTAAAGAAAAAAATGAAAATTTGTTGCCATTCTTTAAAAGAGAAGCCTTAGTTGGTAAACTTGTAAGAATGCCAAAAAGAGAAGATTTAGTGTTGCCATTCGATTTGCAACAGATTATTGAATATTATTCAAGATAGTGGTACAATATACTTTATGCTAAATCCTAAGTTTACAGTCAAAAAAGAAAAAGAAAGCTTGGAGTATACGGAGTTTATTATTGAACCTTTAGATCCGGGTTACGGACAGACATTGGGAAATTCGCTTAGGCGCATACTTCTTACTTCAATTCCTGGAGCAGCGGTTACATCCGTTAGGATTTCCGGAGTAAAACATAGATTTTCTACGGTGCCGGGACTCAAAGAGAATATAGTTGATCTTTTGCTTAATATCAAAGGTCTTAATATTCGTTTACTTAATTCGAAAACATCTAGCACAATCAAGCTTTCAGCAAAAGGACAAAAGAAGATATTGGCTCAAGATTTGGAGCTTTCAGAAGATATTGAAATTGTAAATAAAAGTCATTATCTAGGTTCTTTAACCGACAAAAAGGCAAAACTTGAAATGGAATTAACAGTTGAAAAAGGTATGGGTTATTCATTAGCTACAGAAAGAAAAATTGCAACTGTTGGTGTAATCCCAACGGATGCGGTTTTTAGTCCTGTTAAAAGGGTTAGTTATGAAATTCAAGCGACTAGGGTTGGTAGGCAAACAGATTTGGATAAATTAATTCTTAAAGTTTGGACCAACGGAGTAATTGCTCCTCGTGAAGCATTAGACGAAGCCGCAAAAATTGCATCTTCTTATTTCCTACAAGTTTATGAACCAAAAACTTTTGAAAGCCTAGAAAGTCCTTCCTCTAGTGCAATTTCCGATAGCCTTTTAAAACTTACGGTAGATGAACTTGATTTGCCAACTAGAATTTACAATAGTCTTAGAAACGGAGAAATAGAAACAATAGGACAGCTATTGGAAAAATCAAAAAAAGACTTAATGTCGATGAGAAATATGGGAATAAAATCTATAGCAGTAATCGAAGAAAAACTTAAAGAAAAAGGCGTATCCCTTACGGTCTAGACGATAGGCAATAGAAGATAGAAATTTGAAGATTGAAGATAGAGGGTAGAGAGACCGTTTTCTATCTTCCAACTTCTACCTTCAAAAATCTACTTTCTATTCTCTATTTTCTACCGTCAATTTCTATTTATGAAAAAAAATGTTTTCGGAAGACAATTTAAAAGAGACAAAAATCAAAGAACTGCTTTGTTTAAAGGTTTAATGGCGGCATTAATTATAAATGGCAGAATAAAAACAACGCAAGAAAAAGCAAAAGCGATTAAAGGAGAAATAGAAAAATTAGTAACCAAATCTAAAAAAGGCGAGGTTTCAAGAAGGCTTTTGCAAAAAGTTTTAGCCCCAAATTTAGCAGACAAGCTGATAAAAGAAATAGGGCCAAGATTTTCGAAAAGGCCGGGAGGATATACGAGGATTATAAGAATCGGACGAAGATTGTCTGACAATGCGTCAACGGTTTTTATAGAATGGGTGGAAGGGGAAACGGTACAGATAGAAAAGCCCGTAGCTCAAATAAGTGAGCCCAAAAAGAAGGAAGTTGTAAAGGAAGTTAAAAGTAAAAAAGTATCAAAAGCAAAAATTAAAAAGGAGATTAAGAAATAATGAGAAAAGATACTCAAGCAACAAAAGCAACGGATATAAAAAGAGTGTGGCATTTAATCGACCTTAAAGGACAAACTTTGGGAAGAATCTGCAGTAAAATCGCCAATCTTCTGATGGGTAAATCAAAGCCATATTTCATAAGAAATTTGGATTGCGGAGATTATGTAGTGGCAATAAATTCCAAAGAAGTAAAAGCTACGGGTAGCAAAGAATTATTAAAAAAATATTATTATTACTCGGGTTATCCTGGAGGGTTGAGAACAGAAACTCTTAGTAATTTAAGAAACAAAAACCCTAATGAAATTATCAGACATGCGGTATCGGGAATGCTGCCGCAAAATAGATTAAGAGATAGAATGCTTACTAAATTATATATTTTTCCCAATGCTAATCATTCATATAAGGATAAATTCAATAAGAAAATTCCAGTTAAATCGGAGTAAAATATAGAATATGGATAAAAAAATTATAGAACCAAAAGTTGAGAAAAAAGATTATATCTTCGCAGTTGGCAGACGTAAAGAGGCCATAGCCGGAGTGCGTTTGCATAAAAAAGATAAAATTTCCTGGGGAGATGTAGTAGTAAATAAAGGGGAAATATTTGTTAATAAAATTTCTGCAGAAAAATATTTTGGAAATCAAGCAGTAAAGGTGTATAGCGAGCCATTGCGTCTTGCCAATATGGAAAATAAATTTGCCATAACAGTTATTGTTAGGGGCGGAGGAAAGTTTGGTCAATTAGATGCTATGGTTTTGGGTATAGCAAGAGCGTTAAATCAATTAGACAGAGATAAATTCCGCCCAATTCTTAAAAAACAGGGATTACTTACTCGTGATTCCAGAACTAGGGAACGCCGAAAAGTCGGAATGGGCGGTAAAGCAAGAAGAAGAAAACAAAGTCCTAAGAGGTAAATTTCCTATAAAGTTTGATAAAATCTTCATTCTTTGACAAAAGTTTAGCTTCTTGTTCACACCATACAGAATAAGTATTGGGTTTTCGTTCGATTTCTCTTAAGAACTCTTGCCATTTTATCCATCTTACGTTTTCTACTTCGTCTGGATTTAATGAAGGTTTTTGATCACTAAATGCAACAAGGACCGGACAGATCTCATTTTCAACAATACCATTCATCTCTGCTTCGTAAGAGAAGTCGGGTAAAATTTCAAATAGCTTATCCATCTTAATTCCCAATTCAAAATTTAATCTTCTTTTAGCAGCATCTATGTTTGACTCATTAAGCATTGGGTGGCCGCAACAAGAATTTGACCAAACCAGAGGCCAAGTTTTTTTCTTGCGACTTCTTTGTTGGAGAAGCAATTGCCCTTTAGAATTAAAAAGAAAAACAGAGAATGCTCTGTGTAAAGGAGTATTGCTGTTATGTGTTGCTAATTTCGGAGCAGTTCCTAACACATTATTATTTTTATCAACTAAAACTATATAGTCTTCTACTTTTTCCATAATGCAAACAGAAAACTTATCAGCAAATAAATTAACAAAATTTGCCAAAGCATAACTGAAATAAGAACAGTACTAAGGAATAAGGAAATAGCTTCTCTTCTTAATCCATACGTATTTATCAGAAATGCTCCGACTCTCCCAAATATAAATAAAATAATAAGTCCAACGAAAGGAGAGAAGATTACGGGCAAAAGGACAGGACGTCTCGTAACTTGTCTCACGGTAATAAATGGATGGAATATAAGGCCAAGAAGAGTTTTTGTAAAAATGTATGCGCTAAAAATTAAAAATGTACTTTTCTTCATAATTTTCCAAAAATTTTCAAAATAAATTCACTGTAATTTTTCCCCAAAATGAAATGCAGAATTAAAGTAAGAATAATAGAAAAAGGAATTAAAATTCGCCAAGGATGATTTCCTAGCCAAGAGCTTACAGAAATAAATACTTTAGGCAGAAACATCTTTTTTAGAATTTTTTCCTGCTCTTGTGCTCTTTCTTCTAAAGTCTTAAGGAATTCGTGTTCGTTCATGGTTCGACTTCGCTCACCATCTTCGATACTTCTGCGCGGACATAGGCGAGTTTAAAGCTTTGACGAGCTCTAAAAAGAAGAGATTCTGCAGCTTTAAATGATAACTTTAATTCTACTGCAAGTTCTTTTACCGGAACGTTATCTTCATAATGAAGTTTCAGAATTTTTTGGTAGCTAAGTGATAGACTCTGAAGAGATAATTCAATTCTGTCACGAATTTTATTTTTTTCAAACTGAAATTCCGGTTGATTTATTTCGCTTGCAGCAATTTGCAAAAAAGGCATTTGAGATAAAAGTATAGATTTAATTTTTTGTTTGCGATAGAAATCAACGGTTTTATTATGAGCAATTCTATAAAGCCAAGCCAAAACGCTTTCCTCCCTTCTTAAAAAGGATAACGAATCGATTGCTTCCAAGAAAACATCATTGGTTAAATCCTCTGCATCTTCATGTCTGGCAAGCCTTTTCAAAAGATAGGATAAAATCTTTGGCGAATAAGATTTATAAAACTCTATTACTGCCTTACTATCTCCCGAAAGAATACGTTTTATAAAAGAAAGAGACATAGGGAGATTATACCAGATTTTATTGTCAAAAATACACTTTCGAATGATTTTCCGGACAGTTACGACTATAGATCTAGAGGTAAACATGTTGTTTTAACAATATGAATCAAGCAAGAGCAGAGGGAAACAAGTGGTTATTAATCCCTTTTTATAGTAATCCAGGTTTTCCTATTTATCCTAACGCAGTAAGTAAATTTAAGGAGTTTGCCATAAATGCTAAGAATTTAACAGGACTTAACCTAGCGATAGTAGATGATGGGAGTAGATTGAATCCAGAAGATTTTATGAGTTTTACGAATCGATTAGTCCAACTCTCTACAAATAATGGAAAAGCGTTCGCAGTTAGGTATGGACTTAAAGTTCTCTTAGAAGATAGTACTGTTAATCCAGAATTTATTGTTCAATATGATGGAGATGGCGATCAGTCTTATGTTGATATTCCTCATTTTATAACAAAATTACAAGAGGTTGCTCAAGGAGACGCCACGAAACCTGTTTTATTAATTGGCGATAGGTATTCAAATAGATTAATTACTAGTCCAAATCCCGATTCTATTATATATAGACAATCTCTTCTTATCTTTTTTGGGGCTGTGGCAAGACAATTTGGTTTTAATATTCGAGACTGGGTTTCAGGCGCAAGGGGATACACGAAGGAATATGCTAAAAGATTTATAGATAAAAGTCGTTCAAGTAATTATGGATTGGAAGCAGAACAACTCGTTGTTGCTTATTTAGGGGGAGCGTTTGTGGGCGAAGTTCCTTTGGCTTTCTCGCGACCTAGAGATCCTCATACCTTAAGATCGAAATGGTTAGAAAATTTTGACGCTTTTTTGTTTTATCGAGATGAATTAAAAATGCGAGGGCAAGCTCATGTTGTGAATGCCATAGAGACATTAACTGAGAGTTTAAGAAAGGAAAAAGATCAATTTGATATCGATCTTTTTCCTCTTGGAGAAGATACCGTCATTCATTTCCAAAAACACGGAATAGCATATGCTGCAGAAATCCCCGCAGAGCATAGAGCAAAAACATTTAGCGGTGAGACCCCCTTTAGTACACGGAAAGAGGTCTACAGGTAGAATTTGTATGTTACATAACGCCCATGCTTATTTTGCATCAACGCTTTATATTCCCGATAGTCCATTGATTTTAGTCGGTAGCATTATTCCTGATATTGCGATTACTAAAATAATTGGATGGGAAAATGGCCTACATGGAAGAGAAAATGTTAGTAAATTTTGTAAATTCGTAGAAAGCAAAGCTCCCCTATTGACGGGTCTTTATAAAGGAGTATTTTTGCATTGTATATTGGATGATTTTTCACACAATAATTATAATGGAAATACTGGATATGCTTATCAAAATAATGAAAGATTATCGCAACTTATTTACAAGTATTATGAGGTGGATAAAGAAACGGCAAAAAGAATTGCCCATAATTATCTCGAAAGCGCTGTTGACATGTTCTTACTGCAAGAACATCCTCAGTTGGGATTTAAAATAAAGAATACAATACAGCAGGTGGATATAAATTCTATTTCAGATCCATTAAGTTTATACTTTGCGAAGAATAAAACAAAATTTAAGTATGCTTTAGTTGAATATTTTGAATTAATCAGCAAATCCAACCTAGAAAGCCTAAAAGGTCTGATAGCGTTTTGGGAAGATTTAGAAAAAAACTTATCCCTTCAAAAAATAGGTGTTGACCAAAAAATAGAATTATTTAATCTCTCGATTACATTGGTTGGTCATACTTACAAAGATTTTATAAATTATTCTTTGAAAAAAGGTTATAAAAAGATAGGCTTTTAACTTTAATTTATTGCTGCGAATGATTTTGGGAGATTTTACGACTATATAGAAGGAGGACATATAAACCTGAGCAAAACTCGGGTAATTTTTGTATAATATCTAGATGGTTGAAGTAGCTAGCAATTTAGGTCGACACTTAGGTCTTAAGCCAGGTTCTTCTGAAATATCCATTCCAGACAGAAGGTTAGTAACCTCTAGGGATGTAATGGAAAAGTTTGGTTTTGATTTTGGGATAAAGGCGCACGGGAAACTTCGTGACCATGGAATAATGGTTAATATGCAAGAATTGCAATTTCTTGAAACACCAAAGATGCATAAAGGATCTCAGGCATTATATTTTCTTGAGCAAAAAGTAGGAAACCATCGCATATATGTTTCCTATATACCAGAAAACGGGAAATCAACAGAGCACACGCACGATCCTATATATAAACCTAAAATTAGCGAGATTTATGCTCCAATAGGAGGAATTCTGGGTCTACTTGTTGATGGCAAACAGTATGAAATTTCCGAAGCAAACGGTTCATTTATAGTTGATCCAGGTCATTTCCATCAAGTGCAACAGGGGAATAACGCCTCTATAAATGTTATTATTCTTCAAAATTCTGCGGGAATTCCTGATGAAGAAGTACACATCCCAAGGTCAAAATAATTAACTATAGGTTGATAAATCAAGCGATCTGCATTATAATGCAGATAGTTGCCGTAGTGCAAAAGCAATGAAAAAAGTAATACTTATAAAGCTTGGTGGATCCATAATTACAGATAAAGATACACCTTACAAAGCTCGTCCAGATGTCATAAGAAGATTAGCGCGAGAACTTAAAAAATTTGGTAATTTACATATTGTTCTTGCTCACGGCAGCGGTAGTTTTGGTCATACTTCTGCAAAGGAATTCGGAGGCAAAAAGGGCTATAAAAGCAAATGGGGTATCGCTAAAGTAGCGCGAGATGCAATGGAGATCAATAGAATTGTTATGGATATTCTTCTTGACGAGGGACTGCCTGCTATTTCCTTAAGACCTATGAGTATGATGTTGGCAAATAAAGGCAAAATTAAAGATCAACTTTTTGAAATTATTGAGGAAGTTTTAAATCAAGGACTAATGCCTGTTGTATATGGAGATGTCATTTGGGATAAAGAATGGAAGAGCACTATTTATTCCGGCGAAAAAACCCTTAACGAAATAGGAATTTATTTATCCAAAAAAGGTTTCAGAGTAGATAAAATTATTCAGGTCGGAGAAACAAATGGCGTCTATGATGATAAAGGGAAAACGATACAATCAATAGATAAGAAAAATTGGGGGGAAATTAAAAACTACATATTTAAAAATAAAACAGCGGATGTGACGGGCGGAATGAAGCACAAAATAAAAAACGCTTTGTCTATTGCGGAAAAAGGAATAAAAACATGGATTACAAATGACATAAACATTAAAGGAACAATTGTTGGATAAATATATATGGTAATTAAAGAGCGGCAAAGATCGCAAGAGTTGGATAAACGCCCGAATATTGGAATAGGGTTAATTATCATTAATCCGCAAGGTCAAATATGGACAAATGTAGAATCGATGACCAAAAAAGGTACAGAAAGAAATGCAAGAGATATATCCATTCCCACAGAACAGGTTAAGGAGGGAGAGGGGCTTTTGGAAAATGTTAAAGGTGGGCTTGGAGAATTTTGTAGTAATAAAGATATACAGTCTCTTCGTGGCAATCTTTCTGTAGTTGGACTACCAAAGATTGTAGGAGTTAATTCCGATAATTGGCAATTTGCATGTAGTTTGGTAACCATAATGTGCGATACCAACATTAATCCTACTCCAGCAACTAATGAGGTGTCTCCTCATGGATGGATGAATATCGAAGAGGCATTAGGACTTCCTAATCTACGATCTTTCTCGCGTCAACTTTTAGAGATAGCTAAGAGAGACAATCTGATAGAAAAGGCTCTAACCAAAAGAGATGAAAGATTCCCAATATTAAGGGGATTTGGCAATGGGATATATTTTGATAGATTTATTCAAGAAAGAGATTCATTGCCGGATAGATTTACAATTAATACCGACAAGATCTCATCCAGACAAGAAACGTTAAGCCTATTTCCAAGGAGAGTTTTATTAGGGGAACCTCATGGTCTTTGTGCCGGTGTTGTCAGATCGATCGACGCTTATCGAGAAATGATAAGGATATTAAGAGCTGAAAATCCACAAGCAAAAATACATTCTTTGGGTGAGCCCGCACACAATACTGTTGTTAACGGTGAGCTTAGACAGCAAGGAGTAATATTTATTAATAATCCTGAAGAAGCTCCGAAAGGAGCAACTATTCTGCTTGGCGCCCATGGTACAGCTCCCAATGTCCGTAAAGCTGCAGAAAATTTAGGTCATAGATTGATTGATACTGTTTGCCCTTTGGTTACTAAAACCCACACGGAAGCAGTGAGATTCCAAAAAGAAGGTTATACGATAATATATTTTGGCAAAAAAAGACATCAAGAAGCAGAAGCTTTGTTGGGAGAATCCCAGAGAGAAGGGAATATTATATTGGTTGAGAATTTAGAAGATCTGCGAGGGATAGGAAATAAAGTAAAAGATCCACAGAGAGTTGCTTTTCTTAGTCAAACTACTCATCCTGTTTATGCAGCAGAGAAAATAAAAAGTGCCCTATTGGAAAAATATCCTAACCTGCGATATCCCTCTCACACAGATATTTGTTATGCCACACAAAATAGACAAGATGCAGTTTGGGACATGGTTAGAAAGGGTGCGCAAGCGGTCGTTGTTTTAGGCTCCCCAACAAGCTCTAATTCAGAAGAATTGCGAAACGTAGCTATAAAAGCAGGTGCCAAAGGAATTTTTATAGATAGCGCTGATGAATTAAAGGTAGGTCAATTTGCTGGAGTAGAAATTGTGGGATTGACTTCCGGAGCATCCGTACCTGAAGAGACTTTCCGGGAAATGGTGCAATGGTTTGGGATAAACGGTTCAACTGAGTTTGTCCCAGTTTCTACAGTTGATGAAAGCAAAATACACTTTGCTCCTGTAAAAATGGAGTCGTAAATCTTATCTATTTCGAGACCAGCGTTCTCACTTATTTATTCTAAGCTTATTTTCCAAACCTTCTTTGTCTTTTGGAGTAGTCCTCGATAGCGGTTTCGATATCTTGATCATTTAAATCCGGAAAGTGTTTATCGAAAAAAACATATTCCGCGTAAGCCGCTTGCCAAATCATCAGTCCTGAAGTTCTTTGTTCACCAGAAGTTCTTATAATTAAATCCGGATCTGGATATGGCT
>CAYPUE010000010.1:0-25427 GCA_964414015.1 uncultured Gammaproteobacteria bacterium | reverse complement strand
AAAATTTTCCAACTATCCCATTATTGGGTATTCCTATCAATGACCAAAACGCTGATGAATCCTTCACTGTGTATGACCACTCGAAAGTAATGATCTTCAAAAAACAATAGTGAAGACAAAGCGTGCTCTATGCAAAGTATTTAAATAACTTAAGCACTCCTTGTTTCCAACCAACCGTATGCGTAACGCCTGGAGTTTGGGATTTTATCTTTTTATAATTTTTAAGATACCAACGATAAGATTTAATCAGAGCTTGGGAATTAGAATATTTAGGCCTCCAATTTAATGTTTTTTCAATTTTTTTTATGGAAACGAATGAATCTTTATCGGCAGTATCATATATCCATTGATACAATGGAGAAATTCCAATTTTTTCAAAAAACCATAAAGCTTTTTTTACAAAGAAAGCAGGCATTGGAAAAATTTCTGATCCCGAACTAGCTACATTAAAGACTTTCTGTAAATCATTTTTTATGGTATTAAAACTCTCCGCTCCTATATTAAAAACGTCATTATAAGACTTTTTATTCCTTAGGCAAAATGCATATATTGCCATAACAAGATCGTCAACATCTAGCAGTTGGTATCTATTGTTTCCATTCCCTAGAACTGGAATTTTTTTACCATCATGTATCCAGTCAAAAAGAATCTCAAAAACTCCCAAACGTCCTGTGCCAATAAAAGTTTTTGGCCGAATAATCGTAACATTCAATTCTTCCTTAATTGCTGCAAAACAAAGATCCTCTGCTAAAATCTTTGTTTTCCCGTAAGCGCCTACCCCGACTCTCGGATCGCCTTCGAAAATAGGATGTTTTTTGGGAATGCCATAAACAGCGGTTGATGAGATATAGATTATTCTTTTTACTTTGTGTTTTTTTGCCAACTCTAAAATATTTTTTGTTCCATTGATATTAGTAGTGTAAATATCTTCTTTTTCCCAAAGTGGCAATGCCGCGGCCGCATGAATAATAATATCCTGATCTTTAATCAAGCTATCAAGTTTACTTTTGTCCCTTACATCACAAACTTCCATTCTATAATTTTTGGCGTATTCACTTTTATCAAACTTATGAATATCTAATAGCGTTAGCTTATGGTTCTTTTTGGAAAGAAATGAAGCAAGATGTAATCCCAAAAAACCAGCTCCTCCTGTTATGAGAATTTTCATAAAAATAATGATAAGATATTATTCAAGGTAAAGCAAATTATGAATATAGGTTTCGATCTGGACAAAATTTTTATAGATTATCCGCCATTTGCTCCTGCAGCCCTTATTAACCGACTTTATCTAAAAGATTGCAATAATACTCTCTCCTATAGAATTCCCAAAAAGCCAGAACAAGTTATAAGGCTATTGACTCATTATCCTCTTTTTCGCCCGCCAATTATTAAAAACATCCAATTTGTTAAAGATCTTGTTAGGCAAAACAAGGATAAACATTATCTTATTTCAAGTAGATTCGGATTCCTTAAAAAGGTTACTCTAAATATTACAAAGAGATACGAATTAAATAAAATATTTGATGGTATGTATTTTAATTTTGAGAATAATCAGCCACATATATTTAAAAACGGGATTATTAAAAAGATTAATATTCAGCGTTACGTTGATGACGATTTGCTGCTTTTAAAATTCCTTTGCATTGAAAACCCAAAAATAAAATTTTTTTGGCTTAACGATAAGGAAAGTAAGAAATTAGAAAATAATTTATTTGCCATAAAAGATCTTTCGGAAATGTTTACATAACGTATGTTTTTATTTGATGTACCTTATATTCTTAATTGGTGGATAATTTTTTTCTTAATTGGAATTATTTTTCTGCCATTAACTTTTTCTATTTTTTCCAACTTTTTTGACAGAGGGTATATTTTTTCAAGAATTTTGGGCATAGCAGTTTTAAGTTATGTAGTTTTTTTGCTTGGAGTATTGAAATTCCTTCCATTCCAAATACCTACTATTATTTTCGTTTGTGTAATGTCGTTAACTGTCAATCTATTCATTACCAAAAAAACTCAATTTTTATCGAAACTAAATTTAAAGGAAAATTGGGGAATCTATTTTCTTGAAGAAGCAATCTTTTTGGCTGCTCTCCTTTTTTGGTCTTACATAAGAGCCTTTCAGCCGAATATTCATGGACTGGAAAAATTTATGGATTTTGGTTTCGTAAATTCTATTCTGCGGGCTGATTATTTTCCGCCGCGCGATATGTGGTTTACCCCGTTTCCTATAAACTACTATTATTTCGGCCATTTGGTAACTGCTCTTTTGACAAAAATATCTCAAATCCCCTCTTTTATAACCTATAATCTTATGCTAGCCACTTTATTTGCGCTTACTTTTACTGCCAGTTTTTCCATAGGGCTAAATCTTCTTCATCAATTTAAAATTAAAAATTTAAAATTTAAAATTATTCTCGGTGGATTACTGACTGCTTTTCTCGTAACCATGGGAGGAAATATTCATTCTATTTATTCATTTTTTACTCCTTACACAAACGGTACTCCTGTTCCCTTTTGGCAGCTTATATTTTCCCCTCAAAGTTTTCCAAATACATATTGGTATCCTAATGCCACTCGTTTTATTTTTAATACTATCCACGAATTCCCAATCTATTCCTTTGTTGTTTCGGATTTACATGGCCATGTTCTTGATATACCTTTTGTCTTGTTAACAATAGCTATATTGTTAAGTATGTTTTTCGGATCTACCAAGAACCATGAACAAACTCAAAACTCAAAAGTAAAAATTTGGCAAAAATTTGCGATTTGCGATTTGCGATTTGCGATTTTGCTAGCATTCATGCTGGCAATTATGTATATGACGAACGTCTGGGATGCAATTATCTATTTCCTGCTTGTTTCTTTTATTGTTTTTTTTATTAAGCCTAAATCCGGAATATACATGAGTCTTTTATTTCTTATCGGAGGAGCATTTCTTTTCTCTCTTCCATTTTCTAAAAATTTTACTCCTTTTGCTTCCGGCATAGGAATTCTTTGCGCACCAAAGTTTCTAACTGATGTTGGACATCTTGGTCCTTTTCTTTTCGAACCAGATCATTGTCAAAAATCTCCCCTCTGGCAATTATCAATTCTTTACGGATTTTTCTATTTCTGGGTCATTGTATTCTTTTTGAGTTTTATTAAAAATTGGAAATTGAAAATTAAAAATTTATCTCAATCCGATATCTTCGTCTTGATCTTAATATTTCTATCCACATTATTAATTATAATTCCTGAATTCGTATATCTGAAAGACATTTATCCTGCTCATTATAGAGCAAACACTATGTTTAAGCTTGTTTATCAATCTTTCATCATGTTGTCTATTTCTTCCGGATATATCGTCACCAAATTAATTTTCAATTTTCAATTTAAAATTTTCAATTTAAAAAAAGGAATATTTTTTATATTTGCTTTTTTATTTTTAATTTTGGTTATGGTTTATCCTTATTTCGCAATTAATTCTTATTACGCTGGTTTAAATTCCTATAAAGGGCTTAACGGAACAGCCTATTTAAATTCTCTCTATCCCAATGATTATCAGGCAATTCAATGGATTAATAAAAATATCAAAGGGCAACCAGTTATTTTGGAAGCGCAGGGAGATTCCTATACAGACTACGCCAGAATATCTACGAATACCGGTCTTCCAACGGTTTTGGGCTGGACAGTACATGAGTGGTTATGGCGCGGAACTTATGATATCCCCGCCCCTAGAATTAATGACGTATCAACTCTTTATGAATCTAAAGATTTACCTATTACTAAAGAGTTTTTGGCAAAATACAATATTGCATATGTTTATGTAGGTGAACTTGAAAGAAAAAAATATCTATATTTAAATGAGGATAAATTCAAACAACTCGGCAAGGTAGCGTATTCAAATGGAAACGTAACAATCTACAAGTTAAACTATTAAATCCTATTTTTAATAAGCGGGTTTTGGAGATACTGTGCAATTGCCTTTTTCTATCTCGCATAAAACATATTTTTGTATTTCGGAGAAATTGCCGTTTCCTATTCTTGGGATAAGAACCCAAGCATAATTAAATTCCCCACTTATTGGCGGATTTAGCAAAAGTCCTGGTCTTCCTGTTTGATCATCGCCATAATCCAAAACCGCACTTTCTATTTTTACATTTTTCAAATTTTTAGCCAAACGGATAAAATCATCAAGCTCATCCTGTTTTATATTGGTATCTACGCTATCTTTAATTGCACTGTAAACACCAATTACTTTGATTGGATTTGCCAAAACTTGCAAGGAAAACACCTTATCCTTAAGAGCTTTTATAATAATCTCCTGTCTTTTGGATCTGGCAAAATCAGTACCTTCAATTCCTTGTGCATGGCGCGATCTGACGAATTCTAAAGCAGTTTTTCCATCCATATGTTGCAGTCCCTTATTAAAATGTATATTAGTATAACGGCAGGGAAATGCTTCAAGCTGTGAAGATGCAGTAGCAAGAGCTGGCACTTCTTCTTGAGAGTGTCCGCAAAGGTCATCTTCTTTACCTGAAATTGGATACTCATAATCATCAAAGCTTCTCTCCACATTTACATCAATACCTCCCAAAATATCGAGAGCTTTTATAAATCCGTTAAAATCAATTCTGACTGTATAGTTTATGGGTTGATTTAGGATCTTTGAAACAGCACTGCCGGCAAGGATAATTCCTCCGCCTTTTCTTGCCGCTTCTCCCTCCGAATAAGCTGAATTTATTTTTGCATTTAAATCAGTACTCCACAAATCTCTCGGAATAGATGTAAGGCTTACTTTATTTTTATTCATATCTATGCTGGCAAAAATTATCGTATCTGTCAGATCCGGTCCCTCATGTGTTCCCCCGCCAATGCCCAAAAGCAATATATTTAAACGATCATCGGATTTATTAAGATTTATATCCTTAGTAAAAATCAGCTGAAATAAAAATGGGGAGAATTTGACTGCTTCAATTGTTAATTTGGCAACTACTATTAAAAGCAGAATTAGGAAAATAATCAGTACTTTTTTATGCATTATTAATAATTTTTAAGAATTCCGTAGGGTCTAAACTTGAAGTTCCAACTAGAACTCCGTCTATATTGGACATTTTCGTAAAACTATTTATATTTTCGGATGTTACGCTTCCGCCATAAAGAACATTTGTAATTTCTCTATTACTCGCTTTTATTAATATTGCAATTTGTTCCGCATTCTCCGGAGTATCCGGATTACCAGTGCCAATCGCACTTACCGGTTCATAGGCTACGATTTTAACGTTTGGAGGAATAGGAGTATTTTGATCTTGTACGCAGAAAATTGGCAGCAAATTATATTTGCTAGCCATTATTACTTTTCTATTTAAGGTTTCTCTATCCTCCTTAAAATATTGCCGTCTTTCCGAGTGTCCGATAATAACATAATCTGCAAATTCTTTAATTTGTTCCCCATTGACTTCCCCTGTATATGCTCCCTCATCAAAAGGAGAAATATCCTGCGCACCAACGACAATTGACAAGCTACAGTTAACAGTTAACTTTTTTACTTTTGGCAATAACGTAAACGGCGCGCAAACAATAACTTCTTTTTCTTCTTTGTTAAAAGTCACTGGTGAATTGTTAATTGTTCGAAACCATTCTTCGGTCTGATAGATGGTTTTGTTTGACTTCCAATTGGCTACAATAAAAAGCTTTTTCATACAATCATATGCTACAATAACAAAGTCAATTATTCTCATTATACTTTATGCAAAAAGACTTTCTCAAGGAGCTAAATTCAGAACAGCTGCAGGCAGTTTTGCAAACAGATGGTCCAATGATCATACTGGCAGGTGCAGGCAGTGGTAAAACCAGGGTTTTAACCTATAAAGTTATTTATTTAATACAAGAAAAAAATATCGATCCTTCCAATATATTAATGGTAACATTTACCAATAAAGCGGCAAATGAAATGAAAGAGAGAATTGGAAAGTTTATTACAAAAGGAAAACCATTAATTGCAACCTTTCATTCCTTATGCGCCAGAATTCTTAGAATAGAAGGAAAATATGTTGGTCTTTCGGAAAAGTTTGCCATATATGATACTACCGATCAGCTTGATGCGATAAAAGAAGTTATGCTAAAGCTCAATATCTCAACAAAAGATTACAAGCCTTCTTCCATTTTGAGCGCAATTTCCCAAGCAAAGAATGAATTGATAACTTCACTTGAGTATCCCAGATATGCAAGAGGACATTTTCAGGAACAAGCAGCCAGAGTTTATATCCAATACCAAAAACTTCTCAAAGAGAATAACGCTTTGGATTTCGACGACCTTTTATTGAAAACCATAGAGCTTTTTAATAAAGAAGAGGAAATCCTTAAAAAATATCAGAACCGCTTTCAACACATTATGGTTGATGAATATCAAGATACTAATCATGCACAATACTATTTGACTAAATCTCTTTCTTTGAAATGGAAAAATATTTGCGTGGTTGGTGATTTTTCTCAAAGTATTTACAGTTGGCGGGGTGCGGATTTTACCAATCTGACGAAATTTAAAGAAGATTTCAAGGAGGTAAAAACATTTGCCCTTTCCCAGAATTATCGCTCTACGCAAAAAATTTTGGACGCCGCTTCTTCGGTTATCTCACATAACACCACTCATCCTGTTTTATCTCTTTGGACTGAAAATCCAAAAGGAGAAAATATCATAATATACGAAGCAAGAAACGAGCAGGATGAAACAGAATTCATAATCAGAGAGCTTCGGAATTTACAATTTGCATCCGCGCAAGGCAAAGATAAATTTAAATTTTCCAACGCAGCAATTTTTTACAGAACTAATGCGCAATCCCGAGTAATTGAGGAAGTGTTATTGCATCAAGGCATACCCTATACTTTGGTTGGCGGTACTAGATTTTATGAAAGAAAGGAGATAAAAGATATTCTAGCATATGTCAGATTTTTGGAGAATCCAAAAGATATGGTTTCCTATAAAAGGATTGTTAAATTGGGAAAAGGAAGAATGAATAAGTTTCTGGAGTTAATAGTAAAAATAGAAGATCTGAAAAATATTACAACTCTTGACGTGTTGGATAAAATATTGCAGGAAACTGATTATCTTTCGTTATATGATAAAAGTGATGAGGAAGATAAGGATAGGCTGGAAAATATCAAAGAACTTCATTCGGTTGCAGTTGCGTTTCCAAATCTGACAGGGTTTCTGGAAAATATTGCCTTAGTTGAACAGGAATATTTGCCGGACAAGCCTGCTAAAGAAAGCGACAGGAAAGATGCTGTAACCTTAATGACTCTTCATGCCGCTAAAGGGCTTGAATTCCCCATAGTTTTTATGGTTGGCATGGAAGAAGGATTATTCCCCCATCAAAGAAGTATTATGGACAAAAATCAGCTAGAGGAAGAAAGACGCTTATGCTACGTAGGAATGACAAGGGCTAAAGAAAAACTCTTTTTAACTTTTGCGTCACGGCGGATTTTCTTTGGGCAGCGAACCTCCAACACCATATCCCGATTTCTCTTGGAATTACCGGAAGAAGTAATATCAAATAATTTACAAGCTGTAAATTTAAATAGAAATTTACCGGAATATCTATGATAAATAATGATTCAATTCATCCCCTGCAATCTTTGCAATGGGGTGAATTTAGGCAAAAAACCGGATTAAAAATTATAAGAGTAAACGGTTTTCAATTGACAATTCACAAAATTCCATATACTCCTTGGACAGTCGGATATCTGCCCAAAAGTCCTATGCCAACCAAAGAAATGATAGCTAAACTTCGTGAAATTGGAAAAAGAGAGGAATGCATCTTTATCCAACTTGAACCAAACGTAGAAAGAATTGAGAATCAAGAATTGAGAATCAAGAATTACGGATTTAAACCTTCTTTCCATCCTTTATTTACTCGTTATACGTTTGTTTTGGATTTAACAAAAAGTGAAGAAGAGTTACTAAAATCGATGCATCCAAAAACTAGATATAATATCAAAGTTGCTCAAAAACATAATGTTAAGATAATTGAAGATAATTCTGATAAAGCTTTTGAGGAATATCTAAAACTTACACAAGAGACAACTAAACGTCAAAATTTTTATGCGCACACAGAAAATTATCATAGACTGATGTGGGAAACCCTTCGCTTCGCTCAGGGCAAGCTAGATGTCAATAAACTCACTGCACGGCTTTTGTTAGCAAAATATAAAAATCAAATATTAATCGCCTGGATTCTTTTTGTTTATAAAGATACTCTTTACTATCCTTACGGCGCTTCCTCAAGTCTTCACAGAGAAACTATGGCATCAAATCTTGCGATGTGGGAAGCGATTAAATTTGGCAAAAAACTTGGTTTAAAAAAATTTGACATATGGGGAGCGCTTGGACCTAATCCCGATAAAAATGACCCCTGGTACGGATTCCATCGCTTCAAAGAAGGCTATGGAGGAAAACTTGTTGAATTTATCGGAAGTTTTGATCTCATTATTAACCCCTTCCTTTATGGAGCATATAAGATATTGGATAAAATTAGATGGGCTATTTTAAGAATTAAAAAATGATACCGTTTATTCCCCTTCTTAGTTTTCTTCTTATATTTTTTGCCGCAAAAGTAACCAATTTAGGAATAAGACTTTCCGACACCAATATTTATTTTAATATCGCATACCAAATTATCCACGGGAAAATATTATACAAAGATTTATTTTTCTCCAACTTCCCATTATTTGCCTACATATCCTCATTTTATTATTTTGTTACCGGAGGAAATATAAACCTTTTTTACCTGACATCCATAATAGAAATCGGAGTCATAACTTTTTTTATCTATTTAATGGTTTATAACTCCACGAAAAATAATCTTATTTCTATAATCAGTTCATTACTTTACATGCTTTCCTTTATGGTTCTGTCTACTTCTGATCATCAAACCGGCGTTTTTACCGCTTCTTTATTTGCAGTATTGGGTTTTTTCTTGTTTCAAAAAAACAAATTTTTTATGTCTGGGATTTTGATCGCCTTGGCACTACTAACCAAAGCATATTTCATTTCTATACTTTTATCTTTTCTCACTATCTTTTTAATCAATAGGGGCTGGAAAAAATTATTCCGGTTTAGCATCGGTTTCATAATAACATTAGCTATTGTTCTTCTTCCGTCTTTAATTATTGCCCCAAGACAATTTTTTAATGATATTTTTGGTTTTTCTCTTATGCGTCCTATAGGTATTTCCAAAACAGAAGTTGGATGGTTTTTTATAACAAAAGACTTCGTACTCTTTGTTCTTTTAATTTTTAATTTGTTAAATTTTAAGAAAAACAAATTGTTTGCCGCTCTTTCGTTCTGGGGACTTGCCTTTTTCGTTTACTATCAAGACGCATATTATTTGTATCTTAACTTCATAGTTCCTTTTTTATGTATTTCTCTATATGAATTCTTTGAATTTGCTAAAAATAAACTTGGTATTCAAAAACTCGTAATTCCTACTATTATTGTTATTTTTCTTGCTTTTAATTTATTTATATATCTGTCTTCCTATAAAAATTTACAAAAGGTTAACGATATAGATACCATTATCTCGACCATCAAAAAAGAAAAGCCAAGTTATCTCTATGGCGTCAATGATATTACTCCTGCTCTATTAATTCTCACAAAAATTCCTCCTCTGGGAGACATAAACGATGCTCATGAATATTTTTTTACAAAAGGCTTATATGATAAAGAGATTTTAACTCGCGATGCTATTTCAAGCAAAACTATTATTATTGCTCACGGAGCAAATTATCCTGAAGCTAATGTAAAACAAGATATTTTGGATGGGATATTCGATAAAGAAAAAATATATAAAGCATGTAAAGTATTGCTTAGCGTACCAGTTCAAGCTGAAGGAGCTGCAAACAGAATTAATTTTTTTAAATGCTATTAGTTGAAAACGTAAATTCGATCTGCAATAATCGAAAAGATGAAATTCATAAAACAAATTCCAGCCTATAACGAACTGCCCTATCTTGATTATGCTCAAATTTTTGTTGCTAGCTCTATTATGTTTAATACGGGTAAAGGCAAAGAAACTGCTACCTTTGACATCACAGTAAGAGAAATGCCCGGCAACAGAAACTTTCTTCTTTTAGGAGGTATCGAGGAAATGATAAACTCGCTTCTTAATTGGAAATATGAGGAAAAATTCGTAGATTATCTTCTTACCGAAAAAGTAATTAGTCCAAAATTTGCAATATACCTAAAAAACTTTAAATTTAAAGGCGATGTTTACGCTATGCCTGAAGGAACAGTTTTCTTTCCAGGCGAACCGATAATAAGAATCACAACTTCCTTAAGTGACGCCAATCTCTTAACTGCTTTTCTTGTAGATGTTATTTCCTATCCTACATTGTTTTTATCTAAGGCCGTAAGAGTAAGGCTTGCGGTAAATGGAAAACCGTTTTTTTTAGCCGGAGCTATGAGGGCATTTGGTTTTGAAAACGTTGTAAAAATACAAAGACTTTCTTATATCTTAGGCTCTATTATTGCGCTGCCTTATTTTGGTTATAAATTTGGGGTTGGTAAAAGAAAACCCGCAATTGGCTTCTATCATGCGCTTATCAAATCTTTTCCAGATGAAGAAAAAGCATATCGACATTTTCTACCTCATACGGTTAACTTTGGAATTTCAACCAGTATGGTAGATACTTACAATTACAAAACAGGAATAGAAAATTGGATAAAAGTTGAAAAGGAGGCTCGTAAACAAGGAAAAACGCTTGGGCTCGTAAGTATAGACAGCGGTGACATCTTAGAAATTTCTAAATTTTTGAGAAAGACACTTGACGATGCAGGATTGAAGGATGTGGGAATTACTGCCTATTCAAATCTTGATGAATTAAAAATTGCAAGCCTTGAAAGAAATGGCGCAAAAATTAATGTTTATTGTCCAGTTACAGAAATAGTAACCGTTTCCGACAGACCGGTTTTAGAAGCAGTTTATAAACTGTCAGAAATAATTGATAGAAATGGGAAAAGAACATATACTGCTAAATTTTCAAAAGGGAAAACGAGTTTGCCTGGCAGAAAACAAGTTTTTAGAAAAACAGATAGGGATGGAAGAATTCTGGAAGATATCATTGGGCTCGAAGATGAAAGATTGGGAACCTCCTTGCTTATTCAGTATGTAAAAGGTGGAAAACTAATTAAAAAACTTCCTACTCTTGACCAAATAAAAAACTATGTAGATAAAGAGCTTTCATGTCTTCCCGATAACTTAAAAAATGTAGAAAAACAATACGTCTACCCGGTATCTATAAGCAAAAAGCTTGGTAATATCCTGGAAGATCTAAGAAGAAAGCATGTTAATCAATCCATAAAGTAATCTATATTATATATAGATAGAGATTGTTCTTTCTATCCTGTTTAACTAATGGCAGATCCATTCTATATCTAAAACTTATTATTCTTGTGCCCGGTTTTAATTCTTTCAGAAACTTCCTTTTAAGTTTATTAAGAGCCTTTGGTACAAGATACACAAAAATTACAGAGGCATCTGAAATATCTACGTCAAAAAAATTCTTTCGTTTAATTACCACTTTATCACTCACTCTAATAATACGTATCATTATAGTAGAAATAAAATATCTAAAGGGGTCTATTTCTATGCCGACTCCTCTTGCGCCAAATTCTTTTGCCGCAACAATAAGCGCTGTCCCGTCTCCTGATCCCAAGTCATAAATAACATCATTTTTGCCAACCTTTGCCAAATAACACATTGCTCTTGCTGTTTTTTTGTTTGTTCTCCACCAAGGCGCCCAAGGACTATCCGGCGGCCAAACCATAGACAGAACAAGAAAAAGAAAAACAATTATTACAAATAATAATAAATTAAAAATTAGAAAACTCATCTATCCAATATCAATAACTTTTCCCAAAATACTATTTTTATTAATCCAACCAAAACTTCTGCTGTCTCTACTATCTTTTTTGTTATCGCCAATAACAAAAACTTGCTCTTTTCTTATCGCTGTAATTCGTTTTATTATATACTTTTGTCGCTTAAATACAACAATATCTCCAACTTTTGGTTTTCTAAAAAGATATGGGATTGAACTAACTACAACTATCTGATTTTGTTTCAGGGTTGGCTCCATGCTATGACCAATCACTCTAATTTTGGCAAGAAGCATTATTTATAGACGACAATTTCCCGTTCTGTTGGGTAGGAAGATTTTACCCTGACGGGTTCAAGATTTTTTGTCTTATAAAATATTTCCGCGATCTTTAAAACCGCCTCAAGTAATTGCTCTGCCGATACCATATCTATAGTTTGTCTTGTTTTAATTGAAAGTCTTACTGCATCCGCAATTAATTTTTTTAACTCAGGGTATTCCCTGAAGTGCTCTTCTTTAAAATAATCATTTTCCAAAGTACCAAGCTCATCCTCAATCAGACTGCCGTGTTCTTCTTTCACCTGAGTCATCCTTGCAATATCGTGTTCTGCTTTTGTTTCGCCTTCTCTTTTTAAATCATTAAGCAATTGAGTCATCCGAATAACAGTATGTGCTCCAACTTGCGCAGCATGAGGATCATAAATACCGCATGGGATGTCGCAATGCGCATAGGCTATTTTGTAAGGCAGGTATTTTATCAGAAAATTTAAGATTTGTTGTTTTATCATATTCTCAATTTATAGTAAAAAACTTAACGATAAAAGTCAAGCTTATTGCAAACGAAGTTTGCTTTTTGTACGATAGACTTATGTTATCTTTCGATGTCATTTGCGTTGGCAATGCTAAAATTGATGCTTTTTTATCCATCCATCATGCTGGTTCCCACATACGGTTAAATAAAGACACTAAAGAACTTTGTGTTAAATTTGGAGAAAAAATTCCAGTTGACAAATGTTCATTTTTTCTTGGAGGAAATGCCTGCAATACTGCTGTTGGATTATCAAAATTAGAAATTAATACGGCACTTATGGCAGAGATGGGAAAAGATGAGTTCTCGCAAAAAATTATTAACGGTTTAATAAAAGAAAACGTTAATATAGATCTTGTACAGCAGACCGAAAATGAACAATCCTCTTTTTCAATGATTATAACTTTTCAAGAAGAAAGAACCATTTTTAGTGAACATGCGGTAAGGAGGCATAATTTTTCTTTTGAGAATGTTTCTACGAAATATATCTATCTCACGTCTTTAGGAAATACTTGGGAAAACGCCTATGAAGAAACTCGAAAATTTATTAGTAATAAAAAGGCTAAGTTAGCTTTCAATCCCGGCACATTACAGCTTCTCGCAGGTTATCAAAAAATAAAAGGCATATTGGAAACCACGGACATACTTTTTGTCAATAAAGAGGAAGCCATAACAATATTGGGTAATAAAAATCTCGCCTCGCGGCGAAGCGGGCAAATATCAAATAGGGAGCTTTTAAATTCATTACAGCAGCTTGGACCAAAAATTGCAGTAATAACAGACGGAGAAAATGGATCGTTCGCCGTAAACGAAAAGGGGGAATTTTTTACTCAAGCTATTGTAAAAACAGAAATTGTTGAAAAAACAGGAGCTGGAGATGCTTATGCTAGCGGGTTCTTAGCCGCAATCCTTTCCAATCTTCCAATACAGAAAGCGATGAAATGGGGAACGTTAAATTCTTCAGCTACAATGGCTGTTCTTGGAGCACAGAACGGACTTTTATCAAAAACGGAAATAGAGCAAAAGAATGGCTAATAATTTAGGTTACACTAAAAATCTTTTTATACTTCCCTTTGATCATCGCGCGTCTTTTGCGAAAATGTTTGGATTTACAAATTTAACTTCTGAAGAAAAAAATTATATAATTTCTGTAAAACAACTTATCTATGAGGCCTTCAGAAATGCAGTAGCACAGAATGTTCCGAAAGATCAAGCTGCTATCTTAATTGATGAAGAATATGGAGATAAAATTTTAAAAGATGCAAAAGTTTTAGGATTTACAACTCTTTTAACTACGGAGAAAAGCGGACAAGAAATATTTGATTTTGAGTATGGAGAAAAATTCGCCGAACATATAGAAAAATATAAACCAATCTTTGCCAAGGCATTGATTCGTTATAAACCAAATGAAGACTGGACTAAGTTAAAAATGCTTTCGGATTATTGCCATGCACACGCATACAAATTTTTGCTAGAAATGGTAATGGGACTAAGTACTCCTAATGCCCAAAATCTCTTGCCGGCAATCATTGACTTAAGAGAAAAAGGTATTGAGCCGGATATCTGGAAATTGGAAGGAATGGAAAGTAAAAACGACTATGAATCTGTTGTTGCAAAAATCCAGGAAGGGGAAAGACGAAATGTAGGACTTGTCATCTTGGGACGCGGAGAAAATAAAGAAAAAGTAGAGCAATGGATAAAGGCCGGACGAGATGTCAAAGGAGTTATTGGTTTTGCAGTTGGACGAACTATGTTTACCCAGCCTTTAATAGATTACAGAAATAATAAAATTGATAAAGAAAAATTAATTGAGGAAATAAGTAATAACTTTCAACATTTATATAAATTGTTTACAAATCAAAATTAAGCTATGAAGATTTATTTGGGGACGGATCATGCGGGGTTTGAATTAAAAGAAAAAGTAAAATTATACCTTAAAAATGAGGGGTATGATGTTGAAGATTGCGGTGCCTTCGAGTTTGATAGGAATGATGATTATCCTGACTTTATTGCCTTATGTGCGAAAAAAGTGTCCCAAGATCCTAATGGTAAAGGAATCGTATTTGGCAAATCGGGTGCCGGCGAATGTATAGTTGCGAATAAAATTAAAGGAATAAGAGCAGTTTTGGGAGTTAATAAAACTAATGTGGAATTATCCCGAATCCACAATGATGCAAATATTTTATCTTTAGGATCGCTATTTGTAGATGAAATGCTGGCGAAAGAGCTAATTAAAATATTTTTGCAAACCCCTTTCTCTAATGAAGAACGCCATATTAGAAGAATTGAGAAAATCAAAATGATTGAAAGAAATCAGACTTCTTGAAAATGAGAATAATTAAAAATTTCGATGAATTGGCTGTAACAAAAGAGAGAAAAATATGCTTAGAAATTATTGAAGCAGGTCTTTCCTCAATCCAGCCGGAAAAAATAATAGAAAAAAATATCTCATTAACAAATTCTATCTTAGCTATTCAGGGTAAAACAATACAACTTAAAGAATTTGAAAGAATATTTCTTCTAGGTTTCGGTAAGGGATCTGCTCGTCTTTCAAAAAATATAGAAAATTTGTTAGGAGATTTTTTAACCTATGGCTATGTAATTGACCTTGAAGATGAGCAATCTAATAAAATACAATTTACAAAAGGCACTCATCCTCTTCCTTCCCAAGAAAATCTTAATTTTACTCAGAATATAATATCAAAATTGTCCAATCTTACGGAAAAAGATTTGGTTTTAGTTGTCATTTGCGGAGGAGGATCCGCAATGCTTGAATACCCATACAAAATAAGCATTGAAAAATTAATCGAAGTAAATAAATCTCTTCTTGCGAGCGGAGCAAACATTTTCGAAATGAATGTGGTCAGAAAACATTTATCAAATGTTAAGGGCGGAGGATTAGCAAAATTATTGTTTCCTGCAAAAATTGTGAGTTTTATTGTGTCCGATGTCCCCGGGAATGATTTATCTACGATTGCATCCGGACCAACGATAATGGATACGACAACCAAAAATCAAGCTCTAAATATTTTTATAAAATATGGGCTTTTGAAAAAATTAGACATTATGGAAGATGACTTTTTAGAAACACCAAAAGAAGGAAAATATTTTAATAATGTTTCAAATATGCTTTTAGCAAGTAATCAAACAGCGCTAATCGCAATGGAAAAAACTGCAAAGAAATTCGGATATAAAACGCTTGTTTTTTCCGACAAATTGCAAAACGAGGCAAGAGCTGCCGGCAAAATTCTTATAGAGAAAACTCCTGATAAAAGTGTATTTCTTGCCGGAGGAGAAACTACTGTAAAAGTAATGGACAAAAACGGAAAAGGCGGAAGAAACCAAGAGCTAGTTTTGGCAGCATTGCCATATCTTAATTCCAATATAACCATTGCTTCTTTTGATTCTGACGGATGGGATAATACTGAATTTGCAGGTGCAATTGGCGACACACTAACTGTTCAGAAAATAAAGGGTTTAGGTATTGATCCTAAGGATTTTTTGGAACATAACAATAGCTTCTCATTTTTCGAGAAGACAAAAGATGGTATTATCACCGGCCGTCTCCCCTCCAATGTCTCCGACCTAATGGTTGTTTTGAAAAGCTGAAACCTTTACAATAAAATTATGTCTGGTGAATTGGATGAAGCAAAATTAAAAGATCTTAAGCAAAAAGCGAATAAGATTAGGCAGCTAATTATCGAGATGCTAGTTGAGGCAGGAAGCGGCCATTCCGCAGGACCATTGGGAATGGCAGATATCTTTACTGCTTTTTATTTCCATATCTTAAATCACTATCCGAAAAATCCAAGTTCGCCTGATCGCGACAGATTGGTTTTATCTAATGGACATATCTGTCCTGTCCAATATGCAGCTATGGCACTTGCAGGATATTTTCCGATTGAGGAATTAAAAACATTAAGAAAAATAAATTCCCGTTTACAAGGCCATCCTCACAGGACTTCCCTTCCCGGACTTGAAACAACTTCAGGGCCTTTGGGAGAAGGCATTTCTCAAGCAATAGGTATTGCCTTGGCTGGGAAAATGAATAAAAAAAATTATCATGTTTATTGCCTAACTTCCGATGGGGAACATGAAGAAGGAAATACTTGGGAAGCGGTTATGTTTGCGGCGAAAAATAAATTAAATAATTTAATTCAGGTAATCGACCGAAATTATATTCAAATAGATGGCGCCACTGAAGATATTATGCCTCTTGATCCGCTAAAAGAAAAGTATGAAGCTTTCAATTGGAACGTCCTAGAGGTAGATGGTAATGATATTAAAAGTTTTATCGAAGCCATTGAAAAAGCAAAATTAGCATTAGACAAACCAACCATTATAATTGCCAAAACAATTCCTGGGAAAGGCGTAAGCTTTATGGAAAATGATTATCGTTGGCATGGAAAAACCCCAAACAAAGAAGAGGCAAAAAAAGCCCTTGAGGAATTAAAAGCTTATGTTAAGCCCTGATTTAAAATTAAATCAAAATATTTTTGAGGAAACGGTTGAGACAAAAGCAACTCGCGATGGGTACGGAGAGGGATTGCTATATTTGGGAGAAACAAATCCTAATGTTGTTGTTCTAACCGGAGATTTGTCAGAGTCAACCAGATGCGAGGACTTTGCCAAAAAATTTCCAGAACGTTTTTTTGAATGCGGAGTTGCCGAACAAAATATGGCCGCAATTGCCGCAGGTCTTGGGATAAGCGGAAAAATTCCGTTTATTTCTTCCTATGCGACTTTTTCTCCAGGCAAAAACTGGGAAACTATCCGAACAACGATTATTTACAACAATTCCAATGTAAAAATTGCCGGCCACCATTCAGGAATAATGACCGGACCGGATGGAGCAACTCACCAAGCAACTGAAGACATTGCCATCACCAGATGCTGGCCAAATATAAAAGTATTTGTACCTTGCGATGCAATAGAAGCCAAAAAAGCAACAATTAAGGCCAGCGAAATAATTGGCCCTGTTTACCTTCGTTTCTCTCGGGACAAAACTCCAATCATAACAACGCAAGAAACCCCATTTGAGATAGGTAAAATCCAAACTTTTTGGACTAGCAACAACCCCACTGCAGCTATTTTCGCAACCGGATATATGCTCTACTATGCCCTTCTTGCCGCAAAAGAATTAGAACAGGAAGGAATAAATATATTGGCAGCAAATGCTGCCGCCATTAAACCCTTGGACGAAAAAACCATACTTGAACTTGCCCAAAAAACAAAAGCTATAGTTACTGTCGAAGATCATCAGGTGGCAGGAGGTTTAGGCGGAGCAATTTCTGAATTTCTGGCCAGAACTATTCCTACTCCTATGGAATTTGTGGGTTTAAACGATACATTTGCAGAATCAGGCAGCCCGAAAGACTTAATCGAAAAATATGGTTTGGGAAAAGAAACGATTAAAAATGCCGTCAAAAAAGTCATCAAAAGAAAAATTTATAAATTCTAATTACTAATTTCTAAATAAATCCGAATGTCCAAAAATTTAAAGTTCAAAACTTTTTTAGGTTTGGGATTTATGGACACAAATATTGTTAATGAGCTAAGAAAAATAATTAAAGGTGATGTTCTAACCGATAACGAAACGCTTAATCTTTATAGTCATGATGCCAGCCTTTTTGAAGTAAAACCCCAAGCTGTAGTTTTTCCGAAAGATGTTACGGATGTAAAAAACTTAGTCAAGTTTGTCAATCAGAATAAAAGACTCCATTCTTCTCTGTCCCTTACCGCCAGATCTGCCGGAACCGATATGGGCGGCGGATCTATAAATGATTCTATTATCGTTGAGTTTAATAAATATTTTAATCACGTAAAAAATATTTCTGGCTTTACTGCAGTAACGGAACCAGGAGTATTCTATAGAGATTTCGAAAAGGAAACATTGAAGTATGGACTTATTTTCCCTTCTTATCCTGCATCCAAAGAAATATGCGCAATGGGAGGAATCGTTAATAATAATTCCGGAGGGGAGAAATCACTCGAATATGGAAAAACAGAAAAATACGTAGAGGAACTAAAAGTTATACTTTCCGATGGAAATGAATATATCCTTAAACCTCTTAATGACAAAGAGCTGCAAGATAGATTAACTCTTAATAGTTTTGAAGGGGAAATTTACAGAAAAATTTATAAATTAGTAACTCAAAACTACGCTATTTTGCAAAAAGCAAAACCTAATGTTTCCAAGAATTCAGCAGGTTATTATTTATGGAACATCTATGACAAAGAGGCAAAGATTTTTAATTTAATAAAACTGCTTGTGGGCGCACAGGGAACATTAGGATTAATTACAGAAGCCAAACTTAAACTTGTTCCGGTTAAAAAATATAGCGAAATGAGAATAATATTCTTAAACGATTTAGGTCATCTGGGAAAGATTATTAATGCAATACTCCCCCTTGAACCGGAAAGTTTTGAAACATATGATGACCATACTCTTAAACTTGCAATTAGATTTTTCCCCTCTTTTGCCAAACTTTTAGGGACCAAAGGGTTACTGCAAACAGCATGGCATTTCCTACCCGAGTTTTTGATGATCTTAACCGGAGGAATTCCCAAATTAGTTCTACAAGTAGAATTCGCCGGAAACAGTGACAAAATATTACAAGAAAAAATTAAAAGTTTAGAAGAAGCTCTGGAATCCTTTAATCTTAAGGCAAGAACCGCCCGATCAAAAAAAGAAGAAAAAAAATATTGGATAATCAGAAGAGAGAGTTTTAATTTACTTAGACATAATATTAAAGACAGGCATACTGCCCCTTTTATCGATGATTTTATCGTCAGACCAGAATACTTACAGAAATTTCTTCCGAAACTAAATGCTATATTTTCAAAATATCCTGATCTTATCTATACAATCGCAGGACATCTGGGAGATGGAAATTTCCATATTATTCCTCTTATGGATATCCAAGATCCTAAACAACGGGAAATTATTCCAATTCTTGCAGATGAAGTTTACGATTTGGTTTTGGAATACAAAGGCTCCATAACTGCAGAACATAATGACGGATTAATAAGAACACCTTATCTTGAAAAAATGTATGGGGGAAAAATTTATGACCTTTTTGAGCAGACAAAAAAAATCTTTGATCCGAACAATATCTTTAACCCAAGAAAAAAGGTAGGAGGCGACCTAAAATTTGCTTTAAGTCATATAAGAGAAAACTGGTAAATTTTCCAAAGCTAATACTCTCTAAAAGAATTACCCTCTAAATATTTTAGTAAATCTTCTCCAATTCTTGCGCCTGGTCTTATACGAAACATAAAGTATCTATTCAGATCACTAACATCTATTCCGGGAACAGTTGATGCTGCTGTTTTAAAACCTGCATCTTGTACGAGTTTTATTGCTTGCTTATCGAAAGCTCCATAAGGATATGCAAAGGATATAACTTTTACTCCAAATTCGTTTTCCAAATTTATTTTGCTTTGTTCTATCTCAAATTTTGCTTCATTATAAGAAAGGCCCTTAAGATATCTGTGATACATGCTGTGAGCTCCTATCTCAACCAATCCGCTTTCTTTCGCTTTTCGTATTTCGTCTCTCGACATATAATTTAAGCGGCCAACTACTCCTGCTACTATATAAGCAGTTGCCTTGACATTATATTTTTTTAATATCGGCAGAACATCCGTATAGAAATCTTCATATCCGTCGTCAAAAGTAATAATTATCGGTTTCCTGGGTAAGGACATTTCCGCATCAAGAACTTTACCCAAATCTCCTGCAGTTATAAATGTATACCCCGCGTCTTTTAATGTTTGTATTTGTTTTTCAAAAATATAGGGATTTATATTTAGAGATTGCCTAATGGTGTCCCCTTTATCTTTTACATATTCCACATAATGGTACAAAAGTATTGGAACACGAAATGTAGCGATAGAGGAAGTTTTTTGTAATTCTTTTTTTATGTCTTCGGGCAATCTGTGAGTTGCAAGGTTTTTTTCCGCAGACGGAGAAGTCCTTTTATCTAACTCTATCTTATTAAATATAATTTTACTTATTCCCAAAAGTAACAAAATTGCTGCGATAACAAACAACAGACGATTCTTTTTAACTAATTTCATATTGAAAGTATAGCAAATATCGAAACCGTCAACGTGCTAGAATAATTATGTGTTTTTCCTTATCCTCATATTGGGATTTTTCTTAAGAGCCCAGGAAGCTTTGTCCGGAAATTTTCTTTTTCTTATTGATCAGGGAAGAGACATGATGGCGGTAAAAAACATTATTTACGACCATCATTTAACTCTTATCGGACCATATACAAGTTTGCAGGGAATTTTCCAAGGTCCTCTCTGGTATTATCTTTTATCTATTCCAACCCTTTTATTTGGCGGTGATCCTCGCGGAAGCGTCATCTTAATGCTTGTCATAAGTATGACAGTTATTATTGTTGCATTCTTAGCTATGCGCAGGTTATTTGGAAATGCATGCGGATTGATATCAGCTTTTTTGGTGGCAACAGCGCCAGAAGCAATTGCTGCTGCAACCTATAGCTGGAATCCGCACCCGATGTGGCTTTTGTTAACAATCTTCTTTTTTCTCTTATATCAAGTATGTCAAAAAGGTGGAAAGTATCATATTTTTCTGTGGCCTGTTATTGCCTTAATGTTTCATTTTGAAGTAGCGCTCGCAATATTTATTTTAATAGGAACGTTCCTTTATTTTCTTTTATGGCATCGGCAATTATTTTTTAATCGCTATTTTATTGTTGGCATGCTATTGGCAGGAATATTATTTTTACCATTATTTGCGTTCGATGTAAGACATAACTTCTTGATGACCAAGTCATTTAGTCAATTGTTCTATAACAAGGACCAAGGGCTTTTTACTAAAGGAGAGCACCTGCCCTACATTAATCAGATGGATGCTCATTTAAATAGCCTTTACGTAAATTATCGTTACGTATTTCAAGCAAATGATTTAGTATCAGGACTGTCTATTATTGTCGCCTTAGGCTTCTTTTTCTCTTTATTTATAAAAAAAGGTAAATTCTACACAAAAAAAGAGCGGGATTTCTTACTTTTGTTTGTAAAGTTTTTCTTTATTTTTCTTGCCTTAACCTTTCTATATCCCTTCCCTCTTCGGTATTGGTTTCTTACAGGTTTTCAGATGATTTACATTTTACCCTTTTCTTTATTTTTCCGTAAACTTCTTACAACACGCATAGGTTTAATTTTTGTTATCGTCTTTGTAGGTATTACTCTTGTCGTTATTGCTCCAAAATTATACAAACTATACCGATATCCTGATTATGGCGGGGTTGCAAAAATACGAGGGAAAACCGATGCGATAAATTTTATTTATCAAGATGCAAAAGGTAAACCGTTTGGGCTTTTTGTTTTCAATCCGCCGGTCTATACAGAAGCTTATGATTATCTTACATATTTTTTAAGTAAGCGCACTTATCATTACTTGCCGTATCAAGAAAAGAAAGGGATTTTCTATTTACTAATCGAACCTGATTATAACAAGCCATGGAGCTACAAAGGATGGATGGAAACAGTTATAAAAACAGGGAACATTATAAAAACGTGGGAATTGCCTAGCGGATTGATAGTTCAAAAACGCCAAAGCCCCTAAAAACCCAACTTTTCTTTAACCAAAATCAAAGTAATCCTTCCCAGCGCAAACTCTTTATTGATAATCAATAGTTTGTTAACACTACTTCCCATTCCGTAAACTTTTCTTGCCCGTTTGTCCTCCAAAGGAAGAACATATTTATAAATTCTCTTCATGCCCTCGTTGGTATTTTTAACTATCTTTTGGGTTCCCGCAACCCAAATTACCTTGCCTGCGCCGTAAACATATGCCGGAAGTTGACTTCCGGTGGCAGATGCAATTAAAACATGCCCATCTTCTGTCACTGCATGGACACTGCCAATAGCAACTTGGGGAGCAGCTCCTAAACGGTTCATCTCCTGGGCTTGAGTTTTCCTGTCCAGGCTATAAAGCTTGTCTCTAACCGGCTTAAAATTGCCATCAGCTTTATTTATTTCTTCTGACAACCCAATAGCATCAAGTGTTACCGAAGTCATCGTCATTACCTCACTGCCTGCCGGGATAAGCTCTAAAACTTTTTCTTTTGCCTCTTGACTATTTTCTACTATTATCGTTTTTACGTTATTTACCTCTAAAGCTTTGTCAACTTTTTGGATGCTTTCATCAGATGCCAGTTGTCCAAATTTTCTATTGAGTAGTAATCTTTTGATGGTTGTATTCTTCATTCACTTTTTGCCTCCTCTCTCAAGATAAATCCCATTTCGTTCTAAAAGCTGCTGATTGAGTGAGTAAAAATGACTGGCGCCTGCTTTCTCAACGTTAATAATGCTTGTGTTAATAAGCTGGGAAAAATGATGCGACATAGTAGGTTGAGAAAGATTAAAGTTTTTTTGGATATCCTGACATGAAAGCTTAGTCTTTTTCAGTAGCAGTTTAACCACTGAAAGTCTGATGTCGTTTCCTAAAGCCTGAAAAATTTTTTCTAAATCTTGTGACATATTCTATCGATTTATTGAAATATTTCAATATAATACAGCTGGAAGGATAATTTGTCAATCAGCAAAAAAGTGAGGCGGAAGGAGATAAAGAAATTACAGGCTCGGCCTGATTTTCTCCAAACTTTAACTTAAATCCTTTTTCATTTCTTCAAATTCCTTTTATTGATTTGTTTCCGCAGCCAAATCACTGCCAGAACACCAACAGCTAGCCACACAATCCAAGTTAATGTGACAAGCCAAGAAGCAGAACCGAACCATCCCATTGGATTTTGTCCCCAATTCGACATCATAGACATAAAACCCACTCCATTTTGAGGGAAGACAGCAGAAGTATCGCAACCACTGCCTCGCTTGCCCCAAGCAATATGAATTTGTTCCTCCCCTTGTTCTCCCATCATTGATTTCATCATCTCGTTCATAGCAATGTGCCTTGAAGTGTCTCCGATGGATTGACCCATAAAGTATTCGCCAATTTTCTCAAAATCCGCATCTTTGAGCTGCGAACAGGTAACTGTTTTATTATTGAGGCTGTCCAAAAACTGCTTGCCTTCTTGCTCTTCCTGTCGCTGGCTTTGTATGGTGGCACTATCTGAGGATGAACTCGGGAAGCCCATCCCTTTGGCTCCGCTCAAGGCAGGCATTTCTTGGGCAAAGGAGAAAATCGGGAAAACAAAACTCAAAGTAAAAATTAAAATTGTTAGCGAAAGATATTTTTTCATATTAAAGTCATTAAGTTTTGTTTTCATTTGAAATTGTTTCTACCCACAGTGCCATAGCTATAGAGAAAAATCCAAGGTGCTCTAAAATATCTAATGGTTTCGCAACTACAACCATCACCCCGATAATCCATATCATAACCCAACCAAAAACGTATTTTTTATATCTATTAAGCAAAATTAATCCGCTCATAAATAGATCGTTTATACCTATAATCAGTAAAAAGACGGAAATCGGAATCGGTAATATTTGAGATACAAACGAGACCTCAAGTAGTTCTTTAAACTCCTGTGGAGCAAAAAACGCAGTTAAACCGTTAGCTAGGAAAACTAGTGCGAGCCCTATGCGTATAATTTTATATGAATTTTTGTTCATAGTTAAAGTTTATAAAATTATCAAAACCACTTCCATAACCAGTATTTTTCAAAAAACAAGTTTACTAATCCAATCTGGGACTTGAGCATTCTTAACCTCGTCATATTGAGGAGTATAAGGCTTGATGTCTAATATAGGCGTGTTATTGATAATGTCTAAACCTAAAACCTTTAAAACATTGCCTTTTTTTGATACTAATTCTACTGTTGATATAGCAATGCGGTTTGGCCTTTGGGGACAACGGCAGGCAAAAATCCCAACATAAGGAATATCCCTTTTGCCTTGCGGATGATGTTTGAGGTGACATTCTTTCTCTTTATCCATCCAGTAAACTATGATCACGTGCGAATAATCCTCTATTCCATCCAAGCCTTTGGTATATCTTTTATCAATTACAATCTCTGTGATAACATCTTTCCAGCCCGGGAGCATTGGCTTACTGATGTTATTTTTCGCTTTTCCAAGGGGTTTAATTTTAATTACACCGTTTCTATCTCTACTGTCAAGGAATTTGCAAAAAACTGTTTCCATATTTACTTGTTCTAACAAACTCATTTTAACACAAATTTGTCTTAAGTGGTTCGACCATGCTCACCATAAATAGTATAGAAGGATTACTGTTGAGACAGTAATTGTTTTGGCGGGCATTTACTATCAGCATAGGAACAGAAAACACAACAATCTCCCTCTTTGGGTTTTAGCGTTTCACCGCAGTGAATGCATTTATAGAAGTGTTGGCAAGCATCAGTTGGCATTTCTACATCCTGTTTAAAATTACACTTTGGACAAGTTAAAACAGCTTTTGTATTTATCATGAGTGATTTACATGGTCTCCCTCACCGCCGCATCCATCTGATAAATTCCAGACTTCAGTAACTTGTTGTCCTGTAAATTTATAATTTTTAATTAAGATTTTTCCTAAGCCTCCGTAAACATTCCATCTCCAGCACTTACAGCAGCAAGGGCCTTTTTCATCAGAATTTTGCATGGCGTAATCATAAGCTTTCTGTTCTTCTGCAGTTAACTGAATACTGTCATAATCTGCCATTAACTTTTTAGCCAATCCCGCTTCAATATCATAAGGGTCAGGCGGAATTTCATGGATATTTTGATATTTTTTCAATCCTTCAACTTGTTCGCTGTAGCGATGCATACT
>CAYPUE010000009.1:14195-26260 GCA_964414015.1 uncultured Gammaproteobacteria bacterium | reverse complement strand
GATTCTTTAAATATCTCTTACGACAGATTTATTGAAACTACGGATAAAGATCATCTCAAAGTTGCTCAAGAAATTTGGCAAAGAGTTGATAAAAATGGCGATATCTATACAGGTGAATATACCGGACTTTATTGCGAAGGATGTGAGGCTTATTATGAAGAGTCTGATTTAAAAAACGGTAAATGTTCTTTTCACCCAAACCTAAAAATTAAAAAAATAACTGAAAAAAATTATTTCTTTAAATGGTCTAAGTATAAAGACTTTCTTGCCAATCATCTTAAAAATAACCCGGATTTTATTTTCCCAAAAGAAAGAGCTCGGGAAATGCTGGAATTCTCAAAAAATATAAAAGATATTCCAATTTCAAGATCTAACTTTACCTGGGGAGTTCCAATTCCCAATGAAACAAAACAAGTTATGTATGTTTGGTTTGATGCTTTAACAAATTATTTAACGGGAGTAGGATTTCTGGAAGATAAAAAATTGTTTGCCAAATTTTGGCCTGCAGATGTACATATTTTGGGAAAAGACAATTTGAGATGGCATGCTCTCTTGTGGCCTGCGATACTAAAATCTGCAGGAATTGAATTGCCAAAAACAATTTTGGTAAATGGGTTTTTAAATCTTAACGGACAAAAAATCAGTAAATCATTGGGTAATATTATTAGGCCAACCGATTGGGTTAAGAAATATGGCGCAGATGCTGTCCGCTATTACCTTCTTAGTCAAACTGTAATTACAAAAGACAGCGATATATCTGAAGAAAAACTTAAGCAAGCTTATAATGCCGATTTGGCAAATGGACTGGGAAATTTAATTTCCCGCGTTGCAAAGCTCTGCGAAACTTCCAACTATCAACAGATGGAAGGAGCAGATAAAAATTCAAGCCATCTAATTTCCGTTGAAGAATATTCCGAAAGTTTCGCTGAATACCGTCTTAATGATGCCCTCTCTTTCGTGTGGACTAAAATTACAGAACTTGACCGCTATATAAACAACGAAAAACCTTGGATTTTGCTAAAGACCAATGACAAAAGACTAAAAGCTATATTAAGCCATGCAGTCGACCAAATTCAGGAAATTGCTGTGCTTCTTGAACCATTTTTACCCGAAACCGCAGGAAAAATAGAAAAACAATTTAAAGGTCCAAAAATCGCATCTGGAAAACCTCTTTTTCCAAGAATTTAATTTTGGTAAAATAAATTTGTGAAAAGGTTTATTAAATTTAAAAAATACTTAGTAAAAATTCTTCTTGCATTAATAATTATTTTATTTTTTGTTTCTTCTTTTTATTTCCTTGAATCCTCAAAATTCAGAACTCAAGTTTTGGACATAACTAAAATGTTGGATAAAACTAAAAAAGAGTTAAGCGATCTGAAAAATCAGGATCAGTATAGAATAAATAAAAGCTTGGAAGAAAAAATAAAAATTACTGAGGATACATATAAAAAAACCGCTAAGTCCTATGAACAATTATTTGATTTGAAAGCACAAAAAGAAGATACTGGGAACCTTGACAAGCTTTTCGTTTCAATAATAAATTATTTGGCAGACCTCAATTATTCCTCCGCAAGCGCTGATCTTGCAGCTTTGAATTCAGGAATACAGGGAAAATATCAAAATTTGGCAACTGTATCTCTACCAACAACTCCATCGGGTAATACGGCTGTCGATGTTGTCAGCAATAATCCTCCAGCCAACGGGTATAGTTTTCAGGCTGTAAAAACCGATGCGGGAACTTTTAATGTCTCTATTATTGCTGCTGATTTGAATAGTACGAGAGTGATTATTGATACTGCATCTGATTCGGATTGCAGTAATAATTGTCCTGTTATGTCTTTAGGTGATTACGTCGGAAGAAACGGAGCTTATGCCGGAATCAACGGCCAATTCTTCTGTCCTGCAGAATATCCAAGTTGTGCTGGCAAAACAAATTCTTTCGATACGCTTTTGATGAACAAAAATAAATATTATTTTAACTCCGATAACAACAAATACAGCACAGTACCGCTTGCCTACTTTACTGAAAATACTATGGGAGTACGAACGCAATCACTTGAGTGGGGTCGAGATACAGGAGTAAACGCTGTTATCGCAAACTTTCCGCTTTATATAATGGGCGGTAATACTGTTTTTGGCGGAAGCGGAGATGTAAAGCTTAATAACGTTGGACCAAGAACTTTTGTAGCCAATAAGGGAAATTTTGTTTACATTGGGATTATTTATAGCGCGACTTCAGATCAGGCAGTCAAAGTATTAAAAACTCTTGGATTTGATAATGCATTGGGGCTTGATCAGGGGGGTTCGACTGCGCTTTGGTTCAATGGTTACAAAGCAGGACCAGGAAGAAATATTCCGAGCTCTCTTCTTTTCGTACGTAAATAGATAGTCAGAATTTAGCTTTCGACACCTGGGGTTGGGCGTGAATAAAATTATTTTCCAAAAACCCCTCTTTCCGAGAATTTAACCTCCGCTTGTGGTATTCTGGTATTGAAGAAAGGAGGTGAAAAACAAGTCAGACTTGTTGAAAAATGTATAAGAGAATAACCAGCTATTTTAAGAAACATGTCGCGTACAATTCCTTCGTTCACGTAGTCGGCGGCATGGGAATAGGCGTTTTGATAGCTAGTCCAATCGTAGGTATTCATCCTTTGCGCTGGGGGCTGGGCCTGATTGGATTAAGCCTATTGGGACATTTATATGCGGCAGTTTCGGAAAAATAGGATTAATTATAGCCGAATTTTTTAATGTACCAAGTTTTCACTATCTGGGTTAAGGTAATATAACAAAGCAAGATTAATGCTAATAACGGCCAGTATAATAATGGTAATCTTACGAAATTAAACAAACGGCCAACTGGCAATAATGTAAGCAAAATTCCTATTGTCATAATCACAACAGTTGTGGCAATCAAAGATTTACTTGCCAAGGTCTGTATAAACGGAATTTTTCTGCTTCTAATTACATGAACAATAAGAATTTGTGTCAGAAGCGATTCTACAAACCAACCTGTTTGAAATAAAGAAGGATTGCTCCACGCGTGAAACAAGAAAAGCATTATGCCAAATGTTGCGTAATCAAAAATAGAGCTTATAGGACCAATAAATATCATAAATCTCCTTATATCCGCTATCTCCCATTTTCTTGGCTTGTCTAGATATTCTTTATCAACATTATCTGTTGGTATTGCAGTTTGAGAAAAGTCATAAAGCAAATTATTTGTCAAAAGCTGGAGGGGAATCATCGGCAAAAACGGCAAAAATATGCTCGCGCCAATCACGCTAAACATATTTCCAAAACTAGAACTAGCTCCCATTTTAATATATTTGATAATGTTACCAAAAACCTTTCTGCCTTCTATAACCCCATCTGAAAGAACCATTAAGCTCATTTCCAGAAGAATAATGTCAGCTGATTCCTTACTTATATCAACTGCTGTATCTACAGATATTCCGACATCCGCTGTTCTTAAACCCGGCGCATCATTTACTCCGTCCCCTAAAAATCCGACCGCATGTTTTCTACGTTGCAGAGCTTTAATTACTCTTTTTTTATCATCAGGGGAAAGTTTGGCAAAAATTGTAGTTTTATCCACTACCTCTTCTAATTCTCCATCCGTCATACTGCTAATTTCTGTTCCCAATAAAGAATATTGGACTTGTAATCCTACTTCGCTGCAAATTTTTCTGGTAACAAGCTCGTTATCTCCTGTTAATACTTTTACTGTTATTCCCTGTAGTTGAAGTTTGGCAATAGCTGAAGCTGCTGTTTCCTTTGGAGGATCAAAAAATGTCATAAAACCTAAAAAAGTTAGATCTTTCTCATCTTCTTTGCTGTAATGCTTACGATTATTATCTATCTCTTTATAGCCAACAGCTATTACTCTGAAACCATCAAGACTAAATTCTTCATTCATAGATTTTATTTTCTTACGGTTTCCATCTGCTAGCTTATAGCGAATTTTATTCAGTTCATATCTTTCGCAAATACTTACAACTTCTTCAACCGCGCCTTTACAAATTAAGAACCTTTTACCATTTTGGTCTTTGACGATAACCGAAAGGCGTCTTCGTAAAAAATCGAAAGGCAACTCGTCTATTTTTTCATACATATCGCCTATGGAATTTAGATTTTTTGATTTCGTATATTTAATTACTGCCTCGTCCAAAATATTCTTAAAACCTGTTTGATAAAAACTATTGACGTATGCATGGTGTAAAATATTATAATCTGTTTCTCCGCTAATATTGATGTTTTTTATCAAAACTATTCTATTTTGAGTAAGGGTGCCTGTTTTATCCGTACAGAGAATATTCATAGCTCCAAAATTTTGGATTGCGCTTAATCTTTTTACTATAACTTTCTTCTTTGCCATGGCAATTGCGCCTTTTGAAAGATTAACTGTTACGATTGCCGGAAGCATTTCCGGAGTTAATCCTACGGCAACAGATATTGCAAAAAGCAATGCTTCCCACCAATTACCTTTACCCAATCCATTAATAAGAAATACAATCGGAGCCATAACCAACATAAATCGGATCATAAGCCAGGTAAATTGATTTATTCCTTTATCAAAACTGGTAAGGCTTCTTTGTCCAACTATACTTTGGGCTAGTCCCCCAAAGTAAGTATTTCGTCCTGTCTGCAAAACAAGTGCTGTTGCTATTCCACTCTCAACATTGGTACCCATGAAACACATATTTTGTAATTCAAATACGTTATCTCTCTTTTCAGTAGGCAAAACCGCATGCTTTTCAATAGGCAGCGATTCTCCGGTTAATAACGATTGGTTAACGAACAAGTCTTTACTTTGAATCATTCTTACGTCTGCAGGAACAAGATCTCCTGCCGAAAGTCTAACAATATCTCCGGGAACAACCAGCTTAAGATCAATCTCTTTAGGTTTGCCTTTTCTTATAACCGTACAGGTTGTCTTTACCATAGATCGTAAGCTTTCCGCAGCATTGTAGGCTTGATTCTCTTCGAAAAATCTTATTAGTACGCTTAGAAGAACCATCATAAATATAATTCCAGCTGATCGTAAATCTCTCGTAACCAAAGATATTATTGCTAAAAATAATAGAAGGAGAGCTAAAGGATTATTGAAGCTAGCAAAAAGCCGTATTAGCCAGGGTTTTCTTTTTTCATGCGCTACCTCATTTAATCCATACTGTTTTAGCAATTTTCTGCCTTGTCCATTGATTAAACCTTCTGTGGACGTATGCAATTCCAAAAACAATTCATTTATATTTCTGTAAGCATCTTCAAATAATTGCGACGTGGTATTTATTTTGGGCTTAACGTTATTTACGGGCATTCTAAAGACAAAAGAAGACAATTTATCAATATATGCTGTTAAAAAAAAGTTTACCTTCATAAATACCCCCTAGAAAAACTTATGATAGTCCCCACATAATAACTTTGTCAAGGATTTCATCCATAATTATAGACCATTTATCGTATAATACTATTATGATAGATGTGCATTGCCATCTCAACTTCCATGCATTTGAAAAAAATTACGCTGAAGTTATTAAAAAAGCCAAAAAAGACGGTGTAGAAAAAATTATAAATGTCGGGACGAAAATAGATTCAAGTCAAAAGGCAGTTGAGCTGGCTCAAAAATATGACAATTTATATGCAATCGTTGGCGTTCACCCCCATCATGCGGACAAACTAGAAGATAACTGGCTCAAAGACTTAGAAAAAATTACAAAAAATCCAAAAATAGTTGGAATTGGCGAATGCGGAATGGATTATTATAGTTATAAATCAAACAACACAGTTGATAAAAAACTGCAAAAAGAAGTATTTATTGCCCAGATAGAACTTGCTTTCAAGCTGAAATTACCTCTGCAAATTCATAACCGCCATGCGGGAAAAGATATTCTAGAAATCCTTTTGAATTATAAATCATATCTCCTAAACCCTCCTGGAATGTTTCATTGTATGTCAGGAGACGTACAATTTCTAAAACAGGTACTTGATCTTGGGTTTTACGTTGGTTTTGACGGAAATATTACATATCAAGGTTTTGCGCCAGGGGAAAACATAGAGTTAAAAGATTTGGTTAAGTATGCTCCTCTTGAGAGAATCGTAGCTGAAACAGACAGTCCTTTTCTCGCGCCGGAGCCTCACCGAGGTAGCCTGAATATACCTTCTTATGCTATAATCGTAGCAGCAAAAATTGCCGAGATAAAAGGTGTTTCTTTTTCTTTAGTTGAAGATCAAACTACGAGAAATGCCAATGCTGTTTTTAACCTATGACAAATTTTTTTCAAACTGTCTTTAGCAGATATCCAATCAAAACTAAAAGATCTCTGGAGCTACTTCCCGGTTTTGTTTCCTGGGCACTTATTCTATTTCCCGTTTGGGGATCGTTGGTTATCCCTTATATCGTTGCCTATTTTATCGTATTTTTTGATATTTACTGGCTGTATAAATCTTTTTCTTTGTCGGCAACAGCATTTATCGCCTCTAGGAAAATAAAAGAAGCTGAAGGCATAGATTGGCTGGGAAAAGCAAGAACACTAAAAAACTGGAGCAGAGTTTACCATATTATAATAATCCCAAACTACAAAGAAACTGTAAGCAAACTGCGAGAAACACTTAAAGCTATTGCCTTACAAACCTTTCCAAAAGGGAAAATTGTCGTAGTGTTAGCTATGGAAAAAAGAGAAGAAGACGCCAGAATAAAAGCAACCACTCTTATCGATGAGTTTAAGGGCAGTTTTGGACACATATTTGCAACTTATCATCCTGATGTTCTAAACGAAGTAAAAGGGAAGTCTTCAAATGAGGCATTCGCGGGCCGTGTTGTTTATAAAAAGCTAATTGAAAACGGACCTATTGATATAAATCTCGCAACTGTTTCATCCGTAGACGCGGATTCTATATTTGATAAACAATATTTTTCCTATCTGGCTTTCAAATTTTTAAGCGATACTAGCCGATATAATAAATTTTGGCAATCAGCTAACGTAAATTATAATAATTTCTGGAATGTTCCTGCGCCAATTAGAATTATTGCATTTTTTGGCAGTCTTTGGAGAACAGGCGTTCTGGTTCAAAAAGACAGATTAATCGCTAATTCTACTTACTCCCTATCTTTTTCTCTGCTTAAAAAAATTGATTTTTGGGACTGTGACGTAATCCCCGAAGATTACAGAATCTTCTTTAAAGCTTTTTATAAATTGAAAGGACAAGTTTTCGTCGAGCCAATCTTCTTAAAAACTTCTATGGATGCTCCGTTATCTCATAACTACATCCGAAGCTTAAAGAATAAATATCAACAAGAAAGACGATGGTCTTGGGGGGTATCAGATGATCCTTTATTCATAAAATGGTGGTTTACTGTTCCCAATGTGCCCTTTTTCAGAAAAACCATCCTTCTTTACAATGTTTTACTGGATCATTTTCTTTGGCCGGTTAATTGGTTCATCTTAACAGTTTCCGCAAATATAATCGCTTTTGTAAATCCTGTTTTTCAAAGAACAACCCTTGGCTATAGTCTTGCAAGTTTGGCAGGATCTATACTAACTCTCTGTACCTTTGCGTTTCTAATAATGATTGCTATTGATTTTCGTAATAGGCCAAAAAATCATTCCTTGCCCAAAATCAGAGAATTTCTCTTTCCTCTGGAATTTATACTTTTACCTATTGTAAGCTTTTTTCTTTCTGTGATTCCTGCTCTTATCTCTCATACCCAACTTATGTTTGGGAAAAGACTCGAATATAAAGTTACAGAAAAACTATGAAGATTCTTGGCCGTCTTGAGAAAAGCAAAGATTTTTGGCTTGCTTTAATCGCTTCTTCTATCTTTTTTCTACTTAGACTGCCATCGTTATTTGAACCTTATTGGTACGGGGATGAAGGAATTTATCAAACAATAGGAATGGCACTTAGTCAAGGAAAACTTCTATATAGAGACATTTTCGACAACAAGCCTCCATTAATTTATCTTTTGTATTCACTATTTAATTCCGATCAATTTACAGTGCGGCTTGTTTCAGCAATATTCGGACTATTGTCTGTTGTTTCCTTTTTTATACTGACTAAAAAACTTTTTTCAAAATTTAAAACAAATAATAGGTTTTCCTGTTACCTTTCGACTGCTTTTTTTGCTATTGTTTTCGGTCTGCCTTTAGTAGAAGGTAACATCGCAAATGCAGAGAATTTTATGTTACTGCCCATTATACTTTCCGCTCTTTTGATTGTCGATCCAAAACAATCCAAATTCTTCTTTCTTGCAGGCTTATTGCTGGGAATAGCTTTTCTTTTCAAAATAGTTGCTGTTTTTGATTTCGCAGCGTTATGCTTATTTATATTTTTTGGCGCTTTAAATAATTCACAAAGACATTTCAACGTTCAGGAAATTGCTAAGACATTTAAGAAGAATTTATTGCTATTTATCTTTAGTTTTGTATTGCCGATAGGCTTAACTATTTTATTTTTCTTATCAAAAGGCGCATTTTCTGATTTTCTAAATGCTACTTTATCTACCAATGTGGGATATGTTGGATACGGCAACAAGCTTTTTGGAGTTCCTCAAGGACTTCTTGTTGTAAAATTTTTAGCATTGGCGATATTCTCTTTTATTATTTTTATCAAAAAGAATAGGTTGGGATTAACGTCTGTTTTTATACTCCTCTGGTTTTCTTTTTCGCTGTTTAATGCTTTTTTCTCCGAACGTCCTTACGGTCATTATCTACTGGTATTGCTGCCGAGCTTTTCTCTTCTTTTGGGACTTTTTGTCACCAGCGATAAATTTAAACAAATATATTTAGTTTTGATTATCGGTTCCCTACTGTTAATTTTGAAAAATTTCTCTTTTTATCCTCTTGAAAAAAATATCCTTTATTATATAAATATTTTTTCTTTCATAACGGGTAAAAAAAACGTTACTTCTTATCAATCTTTTTTTGATAAAAAAACTCCTATCGATTATGAGATCGTGCAATTTATTAAACCAAGGGTTAAAGCTACTGATTCGATATTTATCTGGGGCAATAATGCTCAAGTTTATAAGTTAGTGAATATAGTACCGCCGGGAAAATATATCGTAGCTTACCATATGGTAAATTACCACGACGGACTTGCAAGTACAAAAATTGCCTTAGAAAAAAATAAACCTAAATTTATTATCATAATGCCTGATCAAATTGCTCTGCCTTTTTTCCTTACTAATTATTTTCATAAAATGAATATAAATAATGTGTCCATTTATGAAAGACTTTTTTAAAAACATTCTGCAGGATCAAACTACGAAAAAAATATTCATAGCTAATCTTCTGTTAATAATTTTTACCCTTGCGTTAATAGGATTTTACTATCGTAATTTGCCTCCCCTTATTCCTATTTTTAATCAACTACCTTGGGGAGAACAAAGATTGGGATCAACAGCTACAATATTCATTTCTCCTGTAATCGCTCTTGTTATATTCATTTGCAATATAATAATTGCCGGAGCAGCATATGAAAAAATTCCTCTTGTGTCACGTATGCTCGCTACCGTGAGCTTATTGGCAGGAATTTTAATATTTCTTTTTACAATAAAAGTGGTTCAATTGATTATTTAATATGAATATGCTTTTCCCCCTCCTAGCATCCTTTATAGTTACCGTTATCGCAACTCCTATTACTATTATTTTTATTAAAAAATTAAAGATTATGGATAATCCTAAGCTCCATAAGCACCCCGCTGTAATTCATAAAAAACCAATACCAAGAGGCGGAGGAATACCTCTTTTTATAGGAATTTTTATAGCAAGTATTATGTTTTTGCCGTTCACTAAGATCGTTATTGCTCTTTTCATAGCATCGCTTCTATCTCTTATAGTCGGCGTTATTGACGACAAATTCGATATATCTCCGTATCTTCGCTTTTTAATAAATATTATAAGCGCGTTAATAGTGGTTGGAAGCGGATTAAGTATTCCGTTCATAACCAATCCCTTCGGCGGGATATTATATCTAGATACTTTAAGGATTTCTTTCGATTTCTTCGGACATCATTCTATTTTGGTATTTTCCGACCTTATTGCTTTAATCTGGATCGTCTGGGTAATGAATATGCTAAATTGGAGCAAAGGTGTTGACGGACAAATGCCAGGGGTCGTAGCAATATCCGCTATCATAATTGGTATAGTAAGTCTTAAATTTCAGCCTTTTGATCAATCCACTCTTATTAGCTCACGGCTTTCTTTCATAATTGCCGGCGCAGCTTTAGGATTTCTGATTTTTAATTTTCATCCGGCAAAAATTTTTCCCGGTTATGGAGCAACTGCTGTTTATCTTCTGCTTAGTGCCGTCTCTATTCTTTCCAGCGCTAAGGTGGCAACTGCTATTTTAGTGATGGGTGTTCCGATGATAGACGGCGCATTCACAATTTTTCGCCGCTTCTTAACAGGCCGTTCTCCATTTTGGCATGACAAAAAACACCTACATCATCTTCTTTTGAGTATTGGTTTTAAACAAAGAAGCATCGCGTTGTTTTATTGGATATTTTCTGCTATATTAGGGGCGCTTGCCTTAGTTCTATCAAGCAAAGGTAAACTTTTTGTTATTATTATGGTTATACTAGTAGTGGGAGGGGTTATTTTCTCTCTTCATCTAGCTTTGAATGGCAATGACAAAAAGAATAATTAGTGTAATAAAACTATTACGCCCTAGACAATGGATAAAAAATTTTGCGCTTTTTGGAGCTATAACTTTTTCCGGACAATTATTTAACGCTATAACACTTCAAAAGATAGCAATCGCATTTCTTGTATTCTGTGCTCTCTCCTCCGCTACATACATCATAAACGATATCTTCGATATCGAGAAAGATAAACTTCATCCATTTAAAAGATTTAGGCCATTGGCACATCGCGATCTATCAGTAAAATTTGCCTTAATATTTGCCATTTTTTTAGTAGCTATCTCTCTATTTGTAGGATTTTATGTTACTCCTGCTTTTTTCTTGTTAGCCGCTATTTATTTCTTAATGCAATTATCGTATTCCGTATTTTTTAAGTCAATTGCTGTTCTGGATATTTTACTTATAGCAGCCGGTTATATTTTAAGAGTTTATGCAGGAGAAGTTGCAAGCGGATTTCATATTTCAGTTTGGCTTTTATTAACGACCATCTCTCTTTCTCTATTTCTAGCTATTGGCAAAAGAAGATCGGAATTAACACTTGTTTCGCAAATAAAAGATGTCAATATAGCTAATATAAGAAAGTCCCTATCTCATTATTCGGAAAGGCTTCTAGACGTGTACAGCTCAATTTTTGCAACTTCAACCTTTATTTCTTACTCGCTTTTTACCTTTTTGGAAAATCCAAAAGGATTTAAGTTGGGGCTTGATGTATTTTTGCCAGATTTCTTACCGAGCTTCTTCCAACGAAAATGGCTGATGATTACAATTCTTCCTGTTGTTTATGGTTTAATGCGATACCTGCAAGACATTTATGAAAAGCACGAAGGAGAAAGTCCGGAGAGAGTTTTGACTTCCGATAAGCCTCTATTTATAACTGTACTGACATGGATAGTTTTAGTCATAATAATTATCTATTTTATAGGCCCTTAATTGTTATTCTTTTTTAGCATATATAGCACTAATCCAGCCTGTTTTCCCATTTGGTAATTTTATTTCAAACCAGTTATCTTTTTCGTCAAGAAGATCAAAACTGTCCCCAGGATAAACTTTACTAATCTTTGGTGAATTTAAAGATCCGCTTTCTCTAACATTTAAATCTCCTGTTGGGGTCTGCAGAATAACTACTTTTTGAATAGCAACAGCCGGTGAAAGCGTTGCGGACGGACTTGACGTAGTGGATGCAGGAACTACTAAATTTATACTAAGAGAGGCTAAGACATTAAGCTTATATCCCAATGCTGTTCTAATTTTAATTTCTTTATCTTTATATCCATCTTTTTTAAGAATTAAGTCATGGTCTGACTGGGTTATATCTTTCAACAGAAGCGGAGTACTGCCAACGATATTATTGTCCAAAAATACATCTGACTTATCGGGAAATGAGATTATGGAAAGCTCCATTGAGTTTTTATTTTCAAGAGGG
>CAYPUE010000009.1:0-14095 GCA_964414015.1 uncultured Gammaproteobacteria bacterium | reverse complement strand
AATCTCTAAAGTAGTATTATTATATAATAAAAACCCCGCTAAGCGGGGTCTAATAATTTTTAATTTTTTACTTTTTATTTAGAATTTATTTTAGTACTCTCCCATTCCTCCTGGAGGCATTCCCGGCATTGGCTCTTTTTTCTCTGGGATATCCGTAATTAAAGCTTCTGTAGTTAAAACCATCATTCCTATACTTGCCGCATTCTGCACTGCTGATCTTGTCACTTTAGCAGGATCGACAATACCAAAATCCAACATTGAACCAAAATCCATAGTCATTACATTAAATCCATAGTCATTTACTTTTGATTCTTCAACTTTCCTCATAACCCATCCTTCATCAACACCTGAATTTTTGGAAATCCATCTGATAGGTTCTGCTAATGCACTATAAATTATGTCAACTCCGATCTTTTCATCGCCCAAAGATAAGCCTTCTTTAAGTTTTAAGAGGCTCTTTCTTGCACGAAGAAGTGTCACCCCTCCTCCCGGAACAATACCTTCTTCCAAAGCCGCCTTAGTTGCCGCAACCGCATCATTAACTCGTTCCTTTCTATCCTTCATTTCAACTTCTGTTGCAGCGCCGACATTGATAACTGCTACTCCTCCTGCTAATTTTGCTAATCTTTCTTGAAGTTTTTCTTTATCGAAATCAGAAGTTGATTCATTTACGGATCGCTTTATCGAAGCTATTCTTGCTTTGATTGCCGCTTGATCCCCCTTGCCTCCAATTATTCTTGCATTTTCTTTATCTGCCCAGACTTTGTCTGCTCTGCCGCAATCTTCAATTGTTACGCTGTCAAATTTACGACCGGTATCTTCGGAAATAACTGTTCCGCCTGTTAAAATTGCAATATCCTCAAGCATTTCTTTTCTTCTGTCGCCAAAACCCGGAGCTTTGATTGCCAAAGTATTGAAAGTTCCTCTTAATTTATTAACAACCAATGTTGCTAAAGCTTCACCTTCTATTTCGTCTGCAATAATAACTAAGTTTTTGGAAACCTTAACTAAATTCTCAAGAAAGGGTAAAAGATCATTAAGAGCAGAAATTTTCTTATCTGTAATCAGAATATATGGGTCCTCAATTTCTGCCTCCATCTTATCCGAATTGGTAACAAAATAGGGTGAAGCATATCCTTTATCAAATTCCATCCCCTCTTTGTAGTCTATAGATAGTTCAAGCCCTTTTCCTTCCTCAACTGTTACAACCCCATCTTTACCTACTTTTGCTAATGCTTCGGCAATAAGAGAACCAATTTTTTGGTCTTGTGCGGAAATAGTAGCAACTTTTGCTACATCAACCTCCTTAACTGCTTTAGCCATTTTTCCTATTTCTTTTATAACCACGTCTACTGCTTTTTCAATTCCTGTTTTAACAATCATCGGATTAGCTCCGGCAGTAATATTTTTTAAACCTGTATTGATAATGGATTGAGCAAGAAGCGTTGCCGTAGTGGTACCATCTCCGGCAACATCATTAGTTTTAGAAGCTGCTTCTTTCACTAATTGAGCGCCCATGTTTTCAAACGGATCTTCAAGCTCTATTTCTTTGGCAACCGTTACTCCGTCATGAACAATATTTGGCGCTCCCCATTTTTTATCCAAAGCTATATTTCTGCCTTTAGGCCCAAGCGTAGTAACAACAGCCTTAGCCAATACATTCACTCCTTTTAGTAAAGACTGTCTTGCTTCTTCTGAAAATTTTATCTGTTTTGCCATAAACTTTAAATTTCTAATATTTAATTTCTAAATTCTAAACGATTTTGAATTTTATTTATTATAATTTATTTAGTATTTAGCGCTTAGAGTTTAGGATTTTAGCCAACGATAGCCAATATATCTTTTTCTTCTACCAATAACCACTCTTCTGTTCCAACTTTCACTTCGTTTCCTCCCCATTTTTTATACATAACTTTTTGCCCAACTTTAACACTTATAGGAATAATTTTACCGTTATCGTCTTTTCTTCCCTGCCCAACTGCCATAATTTCTCCTATTTGAGGTTTTTCTTTAGCTGTATCTGGAAGAAGAATTCCGCTTGCAGTTTTTTGCTCTGCTTCAAGCGGTTTTATCAATACGTTGTCAAATAATGGTTTTATACTTGATGTTTTTGTCATTGTAATCTTAAATCTTGGAGTAAAAAATATCACTCGTTGAAAGTGACTGATAATTTATACAACAAAACCAAAACAGTGTCAATAACCTATAGTCTAAAAAGAGTTGACATAAACTTGTTTCTCCTATACGATAAATTCAGATTAATTAATTTATGACTTCTTTATCCTTAGTCAGGAAGGTAATTCTTCTGATGTTTATCATCATCATTCTTGTTGCCATTCCTTTAACTGTTTATATAGTACAAAAACAGCAGGAATTAAGAAGCAAAGCAGCTGCAGCTACAGTTCTTTCTTTCGATCCATCTTCTGTATCAGCTAATTCCTCTGTCCCATTGGTTTTTAAAATTAATGTTGATCCTAAAGGGGTTAATCAACTTTCTTTCTTGAAATTAAGCATAAATTACGATCCTGCTTTCCTTAAGGAAGCTCCTGCCGGTTCTGTATGTTCAAATCCGCAAGATAGTATTTGCCATGATAAAGGAAACCCTAATTTGCAAACAGTTGATGGTCCAATACTTGGCGGCAATAATATATCTATTTCTATATCGATAACGGCAGCAACTGCAAAAATATCATCACCTATTACAGTCGCTTACGTCGCATTTACTCCATTAAAAGCTGGATCAACAAAAATAAGTTTTGCGAATGATAGCCAAGCTTTTTCTGTAACGTCAACCGATCAGCCAAGTGAAAATGTTTTAGCTGTAGATTCTAGTACAGGGGCTATAAGTTCTTTCCCTGCTGCTATCGAGATAGCTTCGACCGCATTGCTAACACCAACTCCAACATCCCAGCCCGGCGCTGCTACTCCTGGAGCGACTAACCCTCCTCCGGTTTGTGATAGTTTAAATGTAGATCGTACAGCAACGGGCAATGTTCCTTTCTCTTTAAATTTTACTGCCAACGGAAGAGATACTAACGGAACCATTTCTAAAGTTAGTTTTAATTTCGGAGACGGTCCGATGCAAGATGTAACTTCCGGAGGAAGCATTGGATCAAGTTCTGTTAGCGTACAAACATTTCATACATACTACAATGCAGGAACTTTTACTGCTTCGGCAATACTTACGGACAACAGTGGTGCAACGAATAGTCCGACCAGCTGCACTCAAACTGTTACTGTGAAAACTGCTGCCGGAGCCATTGTAACCGGCGCTCCAGTAGCAGGTAGCACTCCGGGCGCAATTATTTCCGCCGGACTTACTCCAGCCCCAACTCTTATTGTTGGACAAATATTAACTCCTACTCCTAGAGTTTCCCCAATAGCAGCTCCTGGACCTTCAGAAAAATTTCTAAAAATTGGGGCAGTAGGAGGAATCTTATCGATTATCGGAGCAATTTTACTTTTTGCACTTTAAACTCTAAAGATTTTCAACTATTCCCTATTAACGAAAGCAATGCTTCCTGCGGAATGGCAACTTTTGCTTGCGACATCAAACGCTTTTTGCCTTTCTTTTGCTTATCCAAAAGTTTATCTTTACGTCTTCTGTCTCCTCCGGACATCTTGGCCAAAACGTCTTTTCTAAAAGGCGCTATCTCTTCTTTTGCCAATATTCTTGAGTCGGCAACTGCTTGAATAATCTGCCTAAATTGCTGCTTTGGCAATGAATTTTTTAATTTCTCTACCTTTTTCCTGGCTTCAGTATTTATTTCATCTTGATACACAAATTCCGATAAAACATCTATTGGGACATCATTGACTCGAATCTCAAGATTGACAAGATCTGCCTTTCTATAATCTGTGAGCGCGTAATCTATGCTGGCAAATCCCGATGATGCGGTTTTAATCTCTGACGAAAGTCCGCGGATAAGCATACTGTACGGCATATTATAGGTAAAAATAACATCATTTCCTTGATAAGACATATCTAAAAGTTCTCCCTTTTTATTTTGACATACAGTCATTATTTGTCCTACATATTCATTTGGCGAATACACCGTTAATCTTATGTATGGTTCGAGCATTGCTTCTCCTTCTTTCCTGTATAAGACTGATGGCGTTGTGAAAATTGCATCAATTTCTTTTTCCTTTTTTAATCTTTCCTTGATTATTTCCGCATGCAGCAGCCCCAAAAATCCCACTCTGAAACCTGATCCTAAAAAAGCCGAGTGTTCTTCTGCAATTGTCAAAGATGTATCGTTTAATGCCAGCGCATTAAGAGACTCTTTAAGATGGACTAATTCATTTGAACCTTTCGGATACACGCCGAAGAAAACTAAAGGTTTTGATTGCTTGTAGCCGGGCAATGGTAAAGTTTCATAATTCTTAAGCGCTATAGTGTCTCCAACGCGAGCAAGCCGAATATCTTTAATTCCTGTAATAACATATCCTATTTCTCCTGTTGTTAGTTCATTTTTGGCTGTAAGAAACGGAGAGAAAACTCCCACCTCCGTAACTTCTCCGTCTGCGCTACTTTGAAGAAATTTTATCCTATCATTTTTTTTAATTTTTCCATCCTTTATCTTTACATAAACAATTACGCCTTTGTACTCATCATAAAAGGCATCGAAAATTAGAGCTTTCAAAGGAAAATCTAATCCTTTCGGTGCAGGAATTCTGGCAATTATAGCCTGAAGAAGCGTTTCCACGTTTTTGCCTGTTTTTGCGGAAATATAAATTATTTCCTCTTTTTTAAATCCAAATTTCTCGACCAATGCAGCTGCTACTTCTTCGGGTTTTGCAATATCTAAATCTATTTTATTTATAACCGGAATTATGGTTAATCTCTCTTCTCTTGCGGAATTTAAATGAGCTACAGTCTGCGCTTGAATCCCTTGTGTAGCATCAATAAGCAGTATTGCTCCTTCGCATGCAGCCAAAGTACGGGATACTTCATAAGAAAAATCCACATGTCCCGGAGTGTCAATTAAATTCAGCGTATAGTTATTAGCGTTTAACGTATAGTTCATGCGAACAGGAGCAAGCTTAATAGTAATGCCCCGTTCTCTGCTAATTGGATTTTGATCCAAAAACTGTTCCCGCATTTTTTCTTTGGAGATAGTCTTTGTAATCTCCAAAAATCTGTCTGCAAGAGTTGACTTGCCATGATCCACATGGGCAATGATGGCAAAATTACGAATGTTTTTTGAATCCATATCTATTTGTTTGAAGATTAGATTTTATTTATTTGCGTACCGTCTATAACTTCTTCTGATTTTCCTAAAATTTCTTTCCAGTTTCCGATTTTTCTAAAAATTAAAAGAAAGGTAAATGCTTCTTTTACATTCAAAAGCCACGTCAGGAAAATATATATTCCGATACCTATAACGCTGGATATTCCTGTAAGCAACAAAAGATTGATTGTTTTTGTAGTATCGAAAACTAATTGGTCCAAAAGTTTGATGGGTACATAAAGCGCTATTCCCATAAAAACTGTCGCTATGGAAATTTTCATTAAGGACATTGCCAAAGCAAACTTTTGGAAACCCTTAACTTTTATATCTAAAATTATAAAAAGCGCCAAAAAATTTATAATACTGGCAATCGAGTATGCAATCGCTATGCTTTCTATCCCCTGTTTATATACCAATGTAAACATCGCCCCTAAACCAATCATAATGGTTGTCGTAACTGCTCCAACGATAAGGGGAATTTTTGTGTCGTGCAGTGCGTAAAAACCTCTTGAGACTAAATAAACAAGGGCTTGAGCAAAAAGAGAAATACTAAAAAAAGCCAGAGTTCTGCCTGTAAGTACAGTTGCCTGCCAGTCAAACTGCGCTGCTCCGTATATTAGTCTTACAACCGGAATTCTTAAGACTAAAAACAAAATCGAAATAGGCAGTATTAGATAAATTATTTGATTGAAACTGGTTAAAAATGTTACCTTAAAATCTTCTAATTTATCTTTTTCTCTTGATAAGATTGGGAAAGCTGCTTGCGCTATAGCCTGACCAAAAAGAACAACCGGAGCAAATGCCAAAGTCTGCGCGTAATCAAAGATTACATAATTTCTTCCCGGCGACTGCAGAAAGGAAACAAGAGTAACTGTAGCAATAGTTCCCAACTGAAAAACTCCTATGGAAATTGTTCTTGGCCACATAAGTTTAAAAATGTCCAAAACTCCGCTTGTTTTTATAGAAAAGGATGGCATGAAAGAAAATCCTACTGCTTTAATCTGCGGCAGCTGAACTAAAATAAAAATAAAAGCACCCAGGACAACTCCGTATGCTGCAGAATATATTCCTGAAGCTGGTGTCAATAAAATAATTCCAATGATAATTCCCAAATTATAAAGTGCAGCGGCAATTCCTGGAACGAAAAAATGATTGTAAGACTGAAGAACTGCAGACAAAAAGCTTCCAATTATAAATAAAAACTCTCCTGCTATTATTATTCTCATAAGGCCTGCCATAAGCTCTATTTGTTCTTGGGAAAAACCAGGAGCCATAAGCTTCGAGAAGTCTTTGGAAAAAATAAAAAGAATAATTGACAAAAATAAAAAAACAACTGAACTTAGCATAAGAAATGTCGACCCAACCCTGTAGGCATCTTTTTCTTTTCCTTTTTCCAGATAATTAGAGAAAATTGGTATGAATGCCGATGACAAGGCTCCTGCGATAGTTAATTGGAAGAGAAAATCCGGAAGACGTGATGAGGCAAGATAAACTCCTAATGTGTCTGATGCTCCGAAAATACTAACAAGTAATCTTTGGCGAACTAGTCCTAAGAGCTGGGAAAAAATAATAGTTATCATAATTACAAACGCTGCAGACAAAATATTTGTTTGGCGGGAAAGCAAAATTCGAAGACTCTTCTTAATAAAATCCGTAGGCATATTGTTTTTTATAGTATAGCATGCTAAAATAAACCTATGCCAGTAACAAAATCAGCGAAGAAAAAGTTGCGCCAAGATAAGAAAAGAACTCTAGAAAATAAAAAAGTAAAAAATCTCTTAAGAGTTGCTATTAAAAAAGGGAGAAAAAATCCTTCGGAAAAAAATATAGTTCAAGCGACTAAACTTATAGATAAAGCTGTAAAAAAATACATTATTCATAAAAATAAGGCTGCAAGGCTGAAATCGAGTCTTTCTAAATTAGCAAGTAAAAAGAGGAAAGCAACAATGGCTTCAAAAAAACCCGCTAAAAAATCCAAAAAATAAAAAATTATCTTTGACAAAAACCTCAAATTCGCCTAGACTAAAATCACTATGGCGAATAAGCCTACCTCTATTAATTTGCTTAGGAATGAACAGATTAGTGTTCTAGATAAAGTAATAAACTGGGCTCTTACGGTTGGACGGCTGCTTGTGATACTAACTGAACTTATAGCCTTATCTTCATTTCTTTATAGGTTTTCTTTAGATAGACAATTAATTGATCTTCATTCCAAAATTAAACAAGAACAAGCTATAGTTGCCATATTGAAGAATAATGAAGATAAATACCGAAATCTTCAGGATCGCTTATCTTTAGCTTCGAATTTTTCTAAATCGAGAAGCAGTATTCCTAAAATATTTCAAGATGTTATTAAATTTGCCCCTCCTGACATGACATTTAATTCATTTACTCTAAATAAAAACGGCATTAATGTAGACGCTAATGTTCAGACTACATCTTCTTTAAGTTCTTTTGTAAATTCCCTTACCAATTATCCTGCAATTAAAAATGTTGCTATCAATAACATAGAAAATAAACCATTAAGCAGTTCTATCGCGGTTAGCCTTACCGCATCTTTGAAACAAAAACAATATTAGTATGGCAATAAATAAATATTTTAACCTTTTGCCCAATTTCGGGAATAAAAACACGAGGAATTTTGCAACAATTGTCTTAACCTTAATTGCTTTATCCTTTTTTGGACTATTTGCCATAAATCCAACTTTATCTACAATTGCAGGACTTCAAAAAGAGTTAGAAGACAATCAATTTATCGACAATAGTCTTAGACAAAAAATTTCAAACCTTTCTATTCTTCAACAAAAGTATTCTGTATTGCAAAATGATATACCGATTATCTTAAGTACAATCCCGCAGGACTCCCAGATTCCTCTTGTTATGGGAGAAATTCAATCTCTGGTTAAGCAATCCAATATTCAATTAGAAAGTTTACAGAATTTTCAAGTAGAGCTTGTTAAGGATAACGACAAAAATAATAGATATTATTCTTTCGAATTTTCAGTTTCCGGATTTGGGTCTTATAATAACATCTCGCAATTTATTAACTCCTTAGCTAATATGCAAAGACTTATCGACATAGAGGCTCTTTCAATTAATAGACAGGCCGACAATAATACTTCTTTGCGTTTTACGCTTAGAGGTATGGCTTTTTACAAAAAATAGTTTTATGAAACAAAAAGACATAATTTTAATTTTGGCACTAACATCTATCATTGTTCTTGCCTGGATAGGTTTTAGCATTTATCATAATTTGGCAACATCTACGATTTCTGAAGTGCAAAGCGTAAATATCAAGCCAATAAATCCCACATTTGATACTAAAACTATTGATGCGCTTAAGAAAAGAGACAAAGTTTTCCCAATTTACGAATTGGCGCCATCCCAAGTAGCAACATCCGGAGGAAATATAAAATTATGAAAAATAATATTTGGAACAAACGTATACCTACACTGTTAGGAATTGGCATTATCGGAATTGGCATAATAATAACTTCTTTGCTGGTTAAAAGCGGTGTAAGTTTTATTAGCCGAGCCGGTCCATCCCAAACGCCAACTGATGTTAGAGTTTCTAACGTCCAAGACTCTTCATTTACTGTATCTTACATCACAGAAGATAAGGTAATCGGTTCTATTAATTTTGGCGACAGTAAAAATTTGGGACAAAGTGCTTTAGATGATAGAGATCAGCAAACAGGTTCTGTTAACCCGCATATAATTCATAATATTACCGTCAGGGGGCTTAATCCCTCTACGAAATATTATTTTTCTATACTTTCTGGACAAAACACATTTTTAAACAATAACAATTTATTTGAAGTTATTACTGCGAGAACTATTGACGGATCTCCTTCTCAACAAACGCCTCTTAGCGGCAAAATTATTCTACCTAATGGAGCTATACCCAATGAAGCGATAGTTTATGTAACGGCGGAAAATGCGCAAGTTATATCCACTCTTGCCAAGCAGGACGGAAGTTATATACTGCCTTTAAATTCTCTTCTCAATAAGGATTTAAGCGGATATTTTGCTTTCCAAAAAAACACTATCATTAAATTACTCGTAGCAGGAGACTCTCTTAAATCAAACGTTCTGCTATCAAAAGATCAAATTAATCCCATCCCAACAGTAACTCTATCTAATGATTATGATTTTACAGTAGGAAGTTCTCCTACGAAATCTCAATCTGCAACATCTGTTGGCTTCTCATCTTTTTCCTCGCAACTTGTTTTATCCTCTTCTGCGAATCAAAGCCCGCAAATTTTAGCGCCTAAAAAGGATGAAAGTTTTACCGACAATAAACCTTTATTTAAGGGCAGCGCGCTTCCTAATGAAAAAGTTCAGATTATAATTCATTCAGATGAGCAAATACAAACAGAGGTAACATCGGATGCGAATGGAAATTGGACATATCGCCCATCTGCTCCTCTTTCACCGGGAAATCATATTATCTCTATAGTCACTAGAGATAAATCCGGAATTTTAAAGACAATACAGCAATCGTTTGTAGTCTACGCCTCTGGCACTCAAGTTAACCAATCCGCAACCCCATCAGCAACCCCAATATTAACTTCTATACCTAGTCCAACCTCAACTCCGATACCAACTATCTCAATCGCTCCTTCGCCAATTTTAACTTCAGCTATACCTACACCGACCAAGATTCCTTTGCCTGCGGCTGGAAACTCATCCGCTGTTTTTTTGGGTATGGGTGCAGCTGCCGCAACTGTTTTTGGCTTACTGTTTTTTCTTCTTGTCCATTAGGTCTTTATGAAAATAGCAATTATCGGAGCCGGATTTACAGGTCTATCCGCAGCTTATTATCTTACGAAAAAAAATCATCAAGTTACCCTATTTGAAAAAGATGATAATCCAGGAGGGCTGGCAGTAGGATTTTCTCAAAAAGAATGGGCGTGGACTTTAGAAAAACACTATCATCATTGGTTCACAAACGACAAAAGCGTTTTAGGACTTGCAAAAGAAATTGGCTATAAAGTTTTAATAAAAAGGCCTAAAACCTCTGTTTATCTAGATAATGATATTTATCAACTTGATTCTCTAAATAAAGTTTTAACTTTCCCAAAACTTAATTTATGCGAAAGGCTAAGAATGGCAGCGGTTCTGGGTTTTATTCGTTATAACCCCTTTTGGCAACCTCTTGAGAAAATAAAAGCTGCAGATTTTCTTTCTAAAACAATGGGGAGAAATGCTTACGAAAAAATTTGGAAACCCCAGCTTACTAATAAATTCGGTAAATACGCCGATGCCATATCCCTTGCCTGGTTTTGGGCGAGAATACAGAAAAGAACTCCTTTTCTCGCCTATCCTGAAAAAGGATTTTTAAACTTTGCGAATGCTCTTGTTGGGGAAATTAAACAAAACGGAGGGAAAGTTTTTTTTAATACAGAAGTTACAGATATAAAAAATTATACAAATATTTTCGATGCTGTCATTGTTACCTTGCCTTCTTTTTCATTTCTCAAAATTGCGCCTCAACTTCCTAATGATTATAAAAATAAATTAAGGAATCTCAAGGGATTGGGTTCTTTAAATCTGGTATTGCGTTTAAAAAAACAGTTTTTGAAAGACGGAACTTATTGGTTAAGTATTTGCGAAAAAAACTCGCCAATAATGGCTATTGTTGAACATACCAATTTTATGGATAAAAAATATTATAATAACGAACATATCGTTTATTTGGGAAATTATTTACCTTATGATCATCCGCATATGAGAAAGACAGCCGAAGAGTTATTGAAAATTTATGATCCATATCTAAAAAAAATAAATCCTAACTATCAACTATCAACCATCAACTATCAACTATTTAAAGCTCCTTTTTCACAACCGATTATCCCAACTAATTATTCCAAAATAATGCCTCCTTTTGAAGCTCCATTAAAAAATGTTTATCTTGCCAACATTCAACAAGTCTACCCTTGGGACCGAGGAACCAACTACGCGGTAGAGCTCGGAGAAAAAATCGCGATAAGAGTAAGCGGAAAATGAAAAATTTTTTACAACATAAGGATATATTGATAATAATTTTATTAATATTCATTGGCGGGTTTTTAAGATTTTACAATCTCAATTGGGGGACTCCTTTTTATTTCCATCCGGATGAACGAAATATTGCCTCTGCAATTTCGCAACTCAATTTTCCTTCAGAAATGAACCCGCATTTTTTTGCCTACGGAAGTTTCCCAATTTATATAATCTACTTCTTCGGAATTTTTTGGAATTTAATTTCTTTCAAGTTTTCTTCTCTCGCAAATGTTACTTTCGAAAACTCTATCTTAATTTCTAGATTTTTATCAGCGTTATTAAGCACTTTACTTATCCCTCTCCTCTATTTAATTGCAAAAAAAATAAAAAATAAAAACGCAGGAATTTTCGTCTCACTTCTGTCAACTTTTAGCGTTGGGTTTATTCAGTTTGCCCATTTTGGAACTTTTGAACTGTGGATTACCTTCTTAAGTGTTTCTATTTTTTATCTATCTTTATTATTTTTAAATTCCAGAAATAAGAAACTTCTTGTAATGATTGGTTTTATTTTTGGTCTTTTGATAGCTACTAAAATATCAGGAGGCTCTCTCTTTTTCTATATTTTATTTTTTATTTTAATAGATAAAATCCAAACCAACCGCAAGCTAATTTTCCTAATAAAAGATTCTGTTCTAGATATATTAATAGTTTTTTTTCCGGCAATAATTATATTTTTATTAATTTCTCCTTTTGCGTTTTTGGATTTTGGTTCATTTCTATCCAGCCTAAAATATGAGTCATCAGTTGCATTAGGAACCCTGCCTGTATTTTACACTGGCGAATTTTATGATAAATATCCAATTTTATTTCAACTTACGTCCATATATCCCTTTTTACTTAATCCATTTCTTACGGCGGCCATGCTTCCTGCTCTATTTTATGTAGGATATATTTTTATTAAACGTAAAAATGAGTCCTATCTTTTGTTAATTTTAATGTTTTTAACATTATTATCACAGGCATTTTTGTTTGCAAAATGGACAAGGTATATGGTGCCAACCTTGCCATTTATCTATCTTATAATTTCCTTGTTTGTAGTAAACTGTTTGGAAAATAAGAAAAACGTTATAAGGATCTTTTCAAAAATTATACTCTTGGTGTTAGGCATATCTGCAATAATCTTTTCCTTTTCTTATTTTAAAACCGCTTTCATTAATGATGATACCAGAATATCTGCAGCTAAATTTGCAAAGCAAAATATTTCCAGTAATGCACGTATCGCTAGCGAAGTTTACGATCTAGGGATTGTCTCCTTCAATTCATTTTTTCCAAATATTACTTTATTTAATTTTTATGACCTAGATAATAATACACCAAGCAAAATCGAAGAACTATCTTCTTTACTTTTACGTAATGATTACATTATTCTTCCAAGCCAACGGCTTATGAAAACTCGCCTTTTAAATAAACAGAAATTCAAAAATGGAAATGAGTTTTATAGTTTATTGTTTAATGATAAATTAGGTTATCGAAAAGTCTATGAAATTCCTTGTGATATTTTTTGCAAAATAACCTACCTAGGAAATCCTGTTTTTTCTTTTGAAGAAACAGCAAATGTTTTCGACAGACCAACGGTTTTTATTTTCAAAAAAATTAGCAATGAATAATCTATATAAAAAAATTAACTTTCTTCTGCTTACTATTATTATACTTGGAGGATTTTTAAGGCTTTATAATCTAAATTGGGATCAGGGATTTCACCTGCATCCGGACGAAAGAGCGATAACTCTTTTTACCGTACCTCTTAAAATGCCAACGTCTATTCCAGAGTTTCTATCTGTAAATAGCCCGCTAAATCCTCATTTTTTTGCCTACGGAAGTTTACCTCTGTACTTATTGAAATTAAACGGAACGATTCTTGGAAACATTAATCCATCATTTGCGCAATACGACAAGATTAATCTTGTCGGCCGCTTTATTTCCGTATTATCCGATATCGGAACTTTATTGATAATCTACCTTTTGGGAAAAAAATTATTTAATAAAAGTGTCGGAATTCTCTCTGCTTTCTTTTATGCAATAAGTGTTCTTCCTATTCAACTTTCTCATTTCTATGCGGTTGATACACCTTTAAATTTTTTTATCCTTCTCGCTCTTTATATGCTTATAAGATTTTATGAAAAACCAACGATTAATAACGCCCTCTTAACAGGCGCTACGTTTGGTCTTGCTTTAGGAACAAAAATAAGCGCTACCGTACTCTTGGCATCTATCGGTCTAGCATTAATCATAGATTTTCTTTTGGTTTTTTTAAAAAATCCCCATCATCCCAAAATATGGTTTCCTCATATACCGAAACTTGTAAAACTACTTCTCGTAGAAGGTGCAGTCGTTTTAATATCCACGATTGTCGTGTTTATAATCGTCGACCCGTATGCTCTTATAGATTTTCGTGAATTTTGGCAGCAAACAATGCAACAGCGACAAATGACTTATGATGCTTTTGCATTCCCTTACACATTGCAATATGTTAGCAAAATTCCTTATTTTTATGAACTTAAAAATGTTTTCCTATGGGGATTGGGACCAATTTTAGCAAGTGTTTCTTTTATCGGAGCATTATATTTCACTATTATCGCTATTAATAAAAACAAAAAGGCTAAGTGGGCGCAGGAATTAATTTTGGTGGTATTTTTTTGGACATATTTTTTCGTTGTAGGAAAATTTGCAGTCGGATGGATGCGTTACATGCTTCCTCTATATCCTCTTCTTTCTATTTTCGGTGCAGTATTAATTTGGAAGTTACATTCATTAACTAAAGAGAAACTAAAAATAAATCCGTCTATATCCATAATTCTTAATTCATTATTCATAATTCT
>CAYPUE010000008.1:13899-26737 GCA_964414015.1 uncultured Gammaproteobacteria bacterium | reverse complement strand
ACCTGTGGTTGATTTTTTAACGAAGCAAAAATCCACGGAATTTTTACCGGTTCTATTCGAAACTGCAAGCTGGCAGTAAGTGACTCTTTTACCCTTTCCTTATCCATAATCGTAGGGGTAATTATACTCAAAATATAGGATCAAAGTCAATTTTTTGGTTGGGCGGTAGGGATGTGTGGTAAAATGGAAAAGATAAGACATGAATGTAGTTCATTTACGAAAGAAATTGGAGAAAATTGGGGAGCCGAAAAGGGCGGAGGTTTTACAGAGGTTTTTTAAGACAGGGAAGGGGGAGTATGGAGAGGGGGATGTGTTTTTGGGAATTACGGTTCCGCAGTTGCGAAAAATCGCTATTAAATTTAAGAACTTACAATTTTCCGAGATTTCACAACTTCTAAAATCAAAAACTCACGAAGAAAGATTAATAGCACTCTTAGTCCTTGTTCAAAATTTCAATATTGATGATAAGAAAAAGCAGAAAAAGATTTTTGATTTTTATCTAAAGAATACAAAACATATAAATAATTGGGATTTGGTTGATTTATCAGCGGATAAAATCGTGGGAAAGTATTTATTGAATTCGGGCTCGTCCCATTCGCTCAACGGCTCTTCTACTCTAATAAAACTTGCAAAATCGAAAAATATTTGGGAGAGAAGAATTGCAATTTTGGCAACGTTTCCATTTATCAAAAATAATCAATTTGATAATTCTTTAAAAATTGCGGAAATGCTTTTGCGGGATAAACATGATCTAGTTCACAAAGCAGTGGGGTGGATGTTAAGGGAAGTAGGGAAGAAGGATCTAGAAGCTGAAGAAAAGTTTTTGAAAAAACATTATCGAAAAATGCCGCGAATCATGCTTCGCTACGCCATAGAAAAGTTTCCGGAAAAAATTAGATTAGGCTATTTACAAGGCAAGATTTAAAAAAGCCGTTTTTGACTTTCGGAAGTCACTTCTGTATACTCTCTGCCATATGTCACCTGAAACAAGAGCACGACCGATTCATGACGGCTTTAAGCCCATTGGGGATTTTGGTTATAACGGTAGATTTCCTGATGCAATAGAAGTGAATGAAAAAGCGATTGAAGGAGCCTTTGGGACTGCCGGACTAGATTATTGTAATGGAATAATTATTGAGCAGATGTCTCAATCGGATGTGGAAAGAAGTAGGGGTCGTTGGGTAAGACACTTATTCGTAACTGAAAAAATCAATGACAGATGGAGGATTAGAATTAACGATGAAGTAATGATGGAGAGATCGGAAGGGAAAGACCCAAATAAGGGCCATCAAGAGAATTTTACCCAAGAACTTAACGGGCTTCTTAAAAAAGCAGTTTTGGAATGCGTAAGCAAAGAATGGCGTTTGGATGTTCAATCGGAAAAGTTTTCGTCTCTAGCCTTAAAGCCATTTGAGATATTCGACAAAGCGAAATGTTCACTTTTTCTTTACTTAGGAAATGGAAGAACGCTAGTGAGGCAAGGCAAATAAAATCCGCATTTTCTTATTGGAAAGTAAAAGAGAAAGTGCTAATATACAGAAGATAGAAATCCAATATGAGCGGAATTATAGATTTATTTATCCCCAAAGAGAAAAAATTTCTGGAATACATTGATAAGCAAATTGTTCTGCTTGATGATTGCGTTAAGAAACTTGATACATTTTCAAAAAATGGAGCAATTGATCAAGGTAAACTTAAGCAAGCCCTCAATTACATCAACAAGAAAAGCGAAGAATCGGATTTAGTTACCAAAGAAACAGTAACGTCTTTACATCAGGCTTTCGTTACTCCGATAGACCGGGAAGAAATAAAGTCTTTGGTTGCCAGCATTAATAATATTATCGATTCCATAAAAAAAATTGCCAATTGCGTTTTGTATTTCAAAATAAAAAGGCTTGATTCGCATTTATTAAAGCAATTAAAAATCTTGGACAAAATAGTTGCGGCATTAAAACTTATTTTTGAAGAACCATTATTTCTAAAAAGGAACAGGGTACATATAGATACTGTAAAAAAACTTGAAGATGAGGCAGATGACGTTTTCAGGGATGCAATCGGAGGCCTTTTTAGCAATAGCCATAACGCGATTGAAATCATCAAACAAAAAGAGCTGTACGAAATTACCGAAGATGCGATAGACGATGCCAAACGCATAGTTGATATTTTGGAGACCGTACTGATAAATAATTTATAAATACCCAATGGCTCTTGTAGTTTTAATTGTCGGAATTGCGCTTATTTTTGATTTTCTCAACGGATTTCACGACAGCGCCAATTCAATTGCCACCGTAGTAACAACACGGGTTTTGAAACCCTTTGAGGCAGTTATTATGGCTTCCTTTGCCAATTTCATAGCTGCATTTATCTTCACCACAGCAGTTGCAACAACAATCGGCAAGGGGATTGTCAATCCCTCCGATATTACTCTTGGCATTATTTTAAGCGCTCTTATAGGTGCATCTTTATGGAATATCGTAACTTGGTATTTAGGTTTGCCCATTTCGTCAAGTCATGCATTGATAGGCGGGTTAATCGGAGCGGCAGTAATAAAAGCAGGGGTGGACGCGCTTTTATTTAGCGGGATTATAAAAACTCTGGTCTTTATTTTCGTTGCGCCAATGCTGGGATTTTTGGGAGCAGTTTTATTTACCATAATTGTAACTATTCTGGTTAGGAAAAGATCATATAGTTTCCTGACAAAAACTTTTGCCAAACTGCAAATTTTGTCTTCTTTTTCCTATAGCATAGGACATGGGGGGAACGATGCGCAAAAAACCATCGGAGTTATTTCTCTGACGCTTTTCAGCATGCATCTTTCGGGAGATAAATTCTATATTCCCGTATGGGTTATAATCGCTTCTTATACTGCAATTGCTTTAGGGACATATTTCGGAGGATGGAGAATAGTTAAGACAATGGGCAGAAAAATTATCAAACTAAAGCCCTTTCAGGGATTTTGCGCGGAAACTTCCGGAGCCCTGACGCTTTTCGTCTCTTCTCATTTCGGAATTCCTGTTTCTACAACCCATGTTATTACAGGAAGCCTGATGGGAGTTGGCAGTGCGCAGAATTACAAAAAAGTAAGATGGGTTACGACAAGGAGCATTTTTTTAGCTTGGATTTTGACAATTCCCGCAACCATGATCTTCGGAGGCCTTCTTAGCCTTTTATTTCGGTTCTAAAACCACTAGGCGAATAAATTTGATTTAATTTGTTTTAGTGTGTATAATTCCTTCACTATGGGATTAAATGAAAGATTAAGACCGCCAGCTGAACAGAAGCCAAAAAATAATTTTGAACCCTTTGTAAATCCGGAACATAATCCCAACAATTTACTTGTAAATGGTTATAGCGGAAATTATGCTCAAAATATGGAATTGGACAGGAAAGGCATTGAGACAGTTCTTAAAATTGTCCACCTTAACGGTAAAGTGTTTTTTTCCTCTATGCCTAAATCCCGCGACAGATCTTTGGAAGGGGTAAACGAGGACGGTTCAGTTGAGGTGAAAAGGACACCGATGCTTGAAGACGAAGTACAAGGATTAGAGGATGAGGAAAACCCTTTTTACAGAACTGTACCTGTTGCCGAAGGCTGGAAAATTGAAATTAATGATGAGAGAATGATGGAAGAATTGCAGAAGAAAGGACTGACAGGAAAAAAGCTTCAGGGAAAATTCGTCCAAGGATTTGATAGTATTTTTAAAACTGCAGTTTTTGAATGCATAAGACGAGAAAAACTCTCCAGCGTAAAAGATAACTTTTTTAAAGTCAAGCGTAATTTCTTAATTCTTAATTTAGGTTCGCAATCAATAGTATGGGCAATTGGCGTAGACGGGGGTATGAATCCATTGCAAGCAGCAATAATACCAGTTTCGTCATGGATGTTAGCAAATGTGTTTTTAAATATTTTCACCTCTTTCCAGAAAAGAGATATAGAAGATTTAGAAGTCTCTATTGGGATGATTTATCCTAAGGTAAATCGTCCTTCTTTTTATGCAGCAAGACAGATTGATCATCTCTGGGAGTATCTTTTGCCGCCGTTAGAAGTAGATAAAGTTGCAAGGACGCTTATTCTGCTTTCTCTTCCCGGAAAAACGCTGGTGAGGGAGAGAAAATAGGGCTTGTTTTGTATTTTTTTATATGATAGGATAATTGCATTATGTGCACATACGAGTTGGTTTTGGTTCTAAAAACTTCCCTTACCAAAGACAAAGTCAAAAAGCTTATCGGAGAAATCGGTAAATGGCTAAAAGACATAAAAATTGCCAAGCAAGATGAATTGGGAGAAAAAGAATTATCTTTTAAAATAAAAAAGGAAACAAGAGGAATTTTTTTGGATTTAAAGCTGGAGGGAAAAGACGCGGTTCCTTCGGATTTTGAAAAAAGAATACGGGAGGAAGCAGACATTTTAAGACACCTATTGTTAAGAGAAAAATAATTTTAAATTTGAAATTTTAAGTTTAAATTGAAATATAAATGTTTAAAAATTTAAATTTGAAAATCCATTTAAAATTGAGAATTGAAAATTAAAAATTTTTGAAGTATGGCACGAAGTTTGAATAGGGTACAATTAATCGGAAATTTGACTAGAGATCCGGAACTGCGCTACACGCCAAACGGCACAGCTGTTTGCTCTTTCTCTATTGCAACTAACAGAACTTGGAAAACAGAAGCCGGAGAAAAACGTGAGGAAACGGAATTCCATCGGATCGTTGCCTGGAATAAATTGGCAGAATTATGCAGCCAGTTTCTAACTAAAGGAAGAAAAGTCTACGTTGAGGGACGGCTTACCACCAGAAGCTGGACAGGGCAGGACGGAAACCAAAGGACTACAACGGAAATAGTTATCCAGGATATGATACTTTTGGACCGAAGACCTGAAGGAGTCACGGGAGCTTCGGAAAATGACAGCGAACAGGCTCAAGCAGAAGAAGAGAAAAGGCCTAAAGAGAGTAAAGAATCTGCTAAAAAAGAAAAAAGTGAAGAAAGAGAAGAAAAAAAGGCCGCCTCCGCCAAAGCCCCGCTTAGCGGGGCGAGGGAAGAAGCAAGCGAAGAAGTTGCACCGGATGATATACCTTTTTAAATATGGCTAAAGAAAAATTTACCAAACGAAGAAGAATAAAACCCGCACCCAAAGAATGTTTTTTCTGCAGTAAAAAACTGGAACCTTCTTTTAAAGAGTCGGAAGTTCTAAGAAGATGGCTTACCGAACGGGGCAAGATTGTTCCTGCCTCCAGAAACGGTCTTTGTTCAAAACATCAAAAGTCTCTTGGTAAAAATATAAAACTTGCCAGATTCTTGGCTCTTTTGCCATACGTCGTAGTCTAAGCTTCTGATGAAAAACAATACTGCCTTTCGCATAGTTTTAATAATTTTAATTTCTGCGCTTTTTGGCTTCTATATCGGCGTTAATAAAGTTGCAGTTGATTGGAAAAACTACAAGCCCAAGATTTCCATATCCAGCAAAGAGCCTCCCTCGGCCTTAACCAATCTTGACTTTTCGCTTTTTTGGACTGTCTGGGATAAGCTTTCTTTGGATTATTACGATAAGTCAAAACTCGATTCCCAAATAATGCTTAACGGCGCAATTTCAGGTTTGGTACAAAGTCTTGGGGATCCATACACTGTCTATCTTCCAAAAGTACAGAATAATAATTTCAAAGAAGGATTGGCAGGTCAGTTTTCCGGAATCGGAGCAGAGCTTGGGATGAAAGATAAAGATATCATTGTCATAGCTCCTTTAAACGGAAGTCCTGCGGAAAAAGCAGGGGTAAAACCCGGGGATACTATTATTAAAGTGGATAAGGAAACGGTTTTAGGCTGGACGCTTCAGCAGGCAGTTGCCAAAATACGGGGAGAAAAAGGTACGCCGGTTAAATTAACATTATTACATAAGGATGCTACCGCCCCTTCAGAAATTACCATAGTAAGAGATATAATTACGATTAAAAGCGTTGACGGATGGATCAAGCCTTGGAAGATAAAAAATGGAAAATGGAAAATAGATGAAGAATGTAAAAATTGCGCAGAAGTAGCTTATATTCAGCTTTCACAGTTTGGAGACGCAACGAATCGAGACTGGATTTCCCTTGTGAACAAATTGAACACCCAGATGCAGAAAGACCCGCCTTCGTCAGAGACTTCGGCGAGGCGAGGTAAAAATGTAAAGGGCTTGGTTTTGGATCTTAGAAATAATCCCGGCGGGTATCTTGCCGACGCTGTTTTTATTGCTTCAGAATTTCTTAAACAAGGTGCAGCTGTGGTTATAGAAGACAAGGGAGAAAAAGGGCAGAAAACTCTTTCTGTTTCGCGCAAAGGAACGCTGTATGATATGCCTTTGGCGGTTTTGATGAATAAAGGTAGTGCTTCAGCAAGCGAGATTGTTGCGGCAGCTCTGAAAGATAATAACCGGGCGATTTTGGTAGGCGAGATTTCATTCGGAAAAGGAACAATACAGCAGGCGGAAGATTTAGGCGATGGCGTAGGTTTGCATGTGACAATTGCCAAATGGCTAACTCCTAAAGGTATATGGATTAATGGGGAGGGACTTAAGCCGGATATCCAAATTGCCCAAGAAGAAAAAGATCCAACTACGGATACCCAGCTTGAAAAAGCAGTAGAAGAGCTGATAAAATAATTCTGCAAAGCAGAACTAAAATCTATGCGAAAACTCATCGTATTGGTTGTAATACTTGTAATAATTTCGGCATTTTGGAGAGGGATCTCTCGATATCTTCCCAAAATTTCGCCCCAGCCCCAGGAAGAAAAAGTAAAAATAGTTACGGAAGAGTCAGTTGTAATAGATGCTGTAAAAAACTTCGGGCCCTCCGTTGTAACAGTTGCCGAAGAACAGCAGGCGGCTTCAACGCAATCCTTTAATTTCGGTCCATTTTCTGTCTTTAGCGTGCCTGATCAAACGCAACCAACCACCCCTCAAAATATAGGGTCGGGTTTTATAGTATCCAAAGATGGATTAATTGTTACCAACAAACACGTAGTTTCGGATGTTGGAGCTAAATATAAAATAATTACCAACGACGATAAGAAATATAATGTTTTGAAAATTTACAGGGATCCGCTTAACGATATAGCAATTCTAAAAATTGACCCTTCGGAAAATAAGAACACAGTTTTAAAACCGGTTGAATTAGGAGATTCAAGCAATTTACAAGTCGGGCAGTTTGTAATTGCAATCGGAACTGCTTTAGGGGAATTTAGAAATACTGTAACAACAGGAGTAATTTCTGGATTGGGCAGGGGAATTACAGCCGGCAGTGAACTCCAGGGATATATAGAAAAATTGGACAACGTAATCCAAACTAACGCGGCTATAAATCCCGGAAATTCAGGCGGTCCTCTTCTTAATTCCAAAGCTCAAGTAATTGGAATTAATACCGCGATTGCGCAAAGCGGTCAAAATATAGGCTTTGCTCTTCCCGTAAATGTTGTCAAAGACTCACTTAAAAATTTTAATGACAAAGGACAATTTAACAGACCTTATTTAGGAGTAGCTTATAAGATGATAAATCGTGATGTTGCACTTCTGAATAATGTTCCGCAAGGCGCGTATATTCAGAGCGTTGTTGCCTCCTCTCCTGCGGAAAAGGCAGGCTTACTGCAGGGGGATATAGTAATAAAGATGGATAACAATCGTATACAGGACCAGGATAGTGATCTGGCGAAAGAAATAGCCGGTAAGAAAGTGGGGGATACCGTAACGTTTACTGTTTGGAGAGACGGAAAAACCAAAGACTTTAAGGTAACTCTTGTTTCCGCCCCAAACCAGTAATATTTTAATTTTTCCGGTTTGTAAACTTTTAGAAAACATGCTACGCTGAATTCGTGGAAAGTATTTTTCTTGAGATTACTATAATTATCTCCTTGGCAGCATTTTTGGCTTTATTTTTCCGACTTCTAAAACAACCTGCTATTTTGGCATACATATTAGCGGGTATAATAATTGGCCCTCTCGGACTTATTCCTATTCATAACCAGCAACTCATTACGGTTTTGGGCAACCTTGGCATAACTCTTCTTCTTTTTATGCTTGGTCTTGAAATTAAAATTTCCGATTTTAAATCTTTTGGAAAAGAAGTTATTCTGGTAGGGCTAGGACAAATTATTTTTTCTTTTGCTTTTTTCTATATCCTGGTAACACTCTTTGGTATTTCCCCTATAGCTTCGGTCTATATAGCTATGGCTTTGACTTTTTCAAGCACGGTTATTATTGTAAAACTTCTATCAGACAAGAAAGATCTTCATAGCCTTTATGCCAAGGTCACAATCGGGATACTTCTTCTTCAAGATCTTTTGGCGATATTATTTCTTATTTTCCTTTCCAGTCTTAATCCTAATACGGGAACTTTGCAATCTTTGGAACAGATTGCAATAGCTATATTTAAGGCAATTGTTCTTTTCGGCGCTGTTGTTTATCTAAGTAAAAAAGTTTTTCCTCCAGTCGTAGATTACCTTTCTAAATCGCCGGAAACACTGTTTTTGGTAAGTTTGGCTTGGGTTTTCGGATTGGCAACTATTATTAGTTCGCCAATAGTAGGATTTTCCATAGAGATAGGGGGATTTTTAGCGGGATTGTCGCTGGCGAATTCTATTGCAAATTTCCAAATAATTGCCAAAGTAAAAATTTTAAGAGATTTTTTCATCGTCCTTTTCTTTGTGGTTTTAGGAATGAGAATGAATATCGCAAGCATAAATTCTGTTATAGCGCCTGCGATTGCTTTGTCGATTTTTGTTATGGCAATAAAACCATTAATTGTCATTGCGCTTATGGGAATGGTAGGTTTTAGGAAAAGGACTTCTTTTCTAAGCGGCTTTGCATTAGCTCAAATTTCGGAATTTTCTCTGATTATAGTATTTTTGGGGAATAAGATAGGACATATTTCAGATTACATTGTGTTTCTTGTGACAATGGTTGGTATCATTACGTTTATGTTTTCTCCATATACGATTGTCTATGGGAACAAACTTTATTTTATTTTCGGGCGATATTTTACGATTTTTGAAAGAAAAAATTTTAAAAAAGAAAAAATCGTACATTCGGAAATAGAATTGGATAATTTGCAAGATCATATAGTTTTAGTAGGGGGCGATCAAATGGGACAGAGTATTCTGAATGCCTTGGAAGATTTAGGGAGAGACGTTGTAGTGGTTGATTTTGATCCTGATATTGTCGGAAAACTTTCAGGGAAACATATTCACAGACTTTTCGGAGACATAAGCGATTATGAAATTCAAAAAAAAGCAAATCTTGATAGAGCAAAACTAGTAATTTCTACGATTCCGGATACGGAAGATAATTTACTCATCCTTAAGGAATTAAATCAGGAAAATAGAAGAGCAAAGGTTGTGGTTATGGCTCTTGATTCCCAGGATGCAAAAATTTTATACAAAGCAGGTGCCGATTATGTTATTTTGCCTCATTTGGCAGGCGGACGGCAAATAGCAAGACTTATTAAAGAAAACAATTTAGAAAACATAGAAAAACTAAAAGAGAAAGATTTAAGCTATCTTGTTTAAAGTTTCCCTTACGATTTCGATGACTTTAATCAAATCGTTTCCCTCAAGTATTGACTCAAGGTTTCGCCAAGATTTATTTATTCGATGGTCGGTAAGCCTATCCTGCGGGAAATTATAGGTTCGGATTTTCTCCGCCCGCATGCCTCTTCCTATCTGGGTAGATTTAAGAGAGGAAATTTCACTATGTTGTTTCTCAACTTCTATTTCCCAGAGCTTAGATCTTAAAAGCTCCATCGCAATACTTCTATTTTGTATCTGGAAACGTTCGGTTTGGGCTGTAACTACAATTCCTGTCGGCTTATGGATAAGCCTTACTGCTGTTGAAACTTTGTTGACATTTTGTCCTCCATGACCGCCGCTTCTGTATGCTTCAAATTGGATATCGTCGGGATTTATATGCAGGTCGATATCTTCAAGTTCCGGAAGAACGGACACGGTGGCAGTTGAAGTATGGACACGGCCTCTTTTTTCCGTACTGGGAATTCTTTGCACTCTATGTACGCCTGCTTCATATTTGAAAAGACCGAAAGGATTATTTTCCGGCGAACCTGCTATTTTAATAACATTTTCGTCAACTTCTTCAACTTTAAATCCCATTTTTTGGGCATACCTGACGTACATTTTCATTAGTTCTTCTGCCCAAAGTTTGGCCTCTTCTCCTCCCGCAGCCCCTTTTATTTCCAAAATAACGTTTCTCGTATCCAGGGATTCTTCAACGGAGGGCTGGTTTCCTTGAAGGCTTTTTTCCAGTTCATTTTTTTGCTGTACCAAACCTTTTAGTTCTTCTGCTGCCAACACGGCAAGCTCTGGGTCGGAAAGCAATTTCTTGGTTTCTTCGATTTTTTGCAGCAGTTCTTGAAGCTGTATGTACCTATAGTCATCCATATTTTTAAGGACGCGTGAGGGCTACTTGATTGCCATGAGCATCTCTCGGAGTGTTTTCGGCGCTTCCTGCTTTTTCTTTATTTCTTCATGTTTTTTCACTTTTAATGCCTCATACTTTTTGGCAACTTCCTGTTTCTGCTGGAACTTTTGGATTCTGGAAGCGCTGTCTACGAATCTTTGCTCTCCGGTATAAAACGGATGGCATTTATTGCAAAGCTCCACATGAATTAATTCCTTGGTTGAGCCAATTGTAAATTTGTTGCCGCAAGCACAAATAACTTGCGCATTTTCGAAATACTTAGGATGAATAGCGGTTTTCATACGAATATAGTGTAATTATACCTTCTTTTGCGAACATAAACAAGTACTTCTTGTCAGGAAAAAGTCAAGAAAACCAAGCGAAATTAATATAAATTAAACCTATGGTAAGTGTAGAAACTAGTTCAAATGTAAGCCCAAACCTTATTATTCTTCCTGACGGCAGGCATATACCGACCTTCAGAAATTTGCAACATAAAGAAAGTTCAAAATCAAGAATTAAAGAAGCATTAAGCTCGAAAGGGAGAAAACCAGAGGATTATGTAAAAAGCCAAAGTCCCGAATGGCAAAAAGAAAAATTACTATTTCTTAGGGGATTATCTATTGGAGAAGTAGCTTCCATGATGGATAAAACTAACGATCAGATTAGAAGAGATTTGTACAGAAAAAGGCCGACGGGGAATAGCTTACCTGCCGATTTCTTTAAAACAATTTATGGAGGAGAGAATCAGACGGAGAGAAGGCGAAAAGCAGCTAAGCCTGGTCAGCCAAAACGTATTGCCGATAGGCCGCCACCTTCCGAAGACGAGGCAAAAAGTATACAATTTGCAAAATTAATGCTTGAACGGGGATTTATAGAAAAAGATATTTCGGGGTGGGAAGAACTCCATGCTATTTTTAAACAACGCGGTATAGAATTGCCACATGAGTTTAGCGATAAATTATCCTTGGAGGTTTTTCTAAAGGCGATACGCAAAAAAGATGAAGGCGATAAAACATTGCTGGATGATTATACAAAAATTGGAGTTGAGGAGTTTGGTTCGGAATGGTTTGATAGGCTAAACAAAGAGAGGAGAGTTATAAGGGATGCTGTGACAGGCAGGCATTTAAATGGGAATGGGCGCAATGGGCATAGCGTTGATGGGCAGACAATTTGGAGAGCATTCAGGGAACTAAAAGGAATGGGAGTCCAGGTCGAGGAGAGTTAATTATTTTCTATTTCGGAAAGCATTTCTTCGTAAGTAACCATTTTACTCTCTATGCGTTTTTTCATATCCTTAAGGGTATAACGGTCTTTGGAAGCTTCATCCTGGCCGATAATTACTACATAAGGAATTTGTTTTCTGTCTGCGTATTTCAACTGTTTATCCATTTTGGCATTTTCTTCCAAGTATATTTCCGTATTTATTCCTTGTTCGCGAAGAAGGGAAGTAATCTGCAAAGACTTTTCTTTTAATTCAGGAAAAACAGTGACCAAAACTTTCGTTGTGGAAGACAAATCAGGGATTTTATTTTGTTCTTCCAAAACCTCAATTGTCCTGTCAAAACCAAGCCCAAATCCTACCGCAGGAAAATCCTGTCCGGCAAACATTCCCACAAGCTTATCGTATCTTCCGCCGCTGCAAATCGAACCGGTACTGCCTTGAACAATAGTTTCAAAAATAATGCCGGTATAATAATCAAGACCTCGTGCCAAAGTCGGTTCGTATTGAATTTTCGACATATCAACATCCATTTGTTTCAAAGATGTAAGTATTCGAGCAATAGCTTCGGTTTGGGGTTTATTTTGAAGTTCCCGTAAGGCAGTTTTCGCATCTTTATCATTCATTCCTTTTTCAGTCATCTCCGAAAGTACTTGTGATTCTCCGATTTTTTCCAACTTATCAATAGCAGCAATGTATTTCTTGTCAAGGCTCGCAAGGTTTGTGCGATCATTTATTTTAACAATAACATCAAGATTTAACGCTTTATAAATAGCAATAACCAATTTTATTATTTCTGCGTCGGCAAGGGGAGAGGAGACACCGACAATATCCGCGTCGCATTGGAGGAATTCTCTGTATCTGCCTTTTTGGGTGTTTTCTGCGCGCCAAACATTTTGAATTTGGTAACGTTTAAACGGCATAGGCAATTCGTTTTGATACTCTGCGACAACGCGGGCTAAGGGAACGGTCTGGTCATATCTCAAAGCAACTTTTCTTTTCCCATTGTCTTCAAATCTGTACATTAGTTTATCGCCTTCTTCTCCGTACTTGCCCAGCAAAATTTCTTCGTACTCCAAGCTTGGCGTTTCCAAAGGTTCAAAACCATAGGACTCAAACACCTGTTTTAAGATGTCAATAACGTACTGTCTTTTTTTTGCCTCCTTAGGCAGAAAATC
>CAYPUE010000008.1:0-13799 GCA_964414015.1 uncultured Gammaproteobacteria bacterium | reverse complement strand
AGGAGTTTCAGGCCGGATTTTGTCAGAACTACCAAATCTTCAATTCTTACCCCTCCAAATCCCGGAATATAAATCCCTGGTTCTATAGAGAAAACCATATTTTCTTTTAAAATATCTTTCGAAAGAGGAGAAAGGCGGGGGGATTCGTGTACTTCAAGGCCAATGCCGTGGCCAAGAGAATGAGGAATGGTTGGAAATCCTTTTGAAGCAATATAATCACGAGCAACTTTATCGATATTTTTGGCAGGGATTGAATCATGAGTCATGAATAATGAATTAAGGAGATCGATGGCTCGGGACTGGGCATCAAGAACTGTTTGGTACATTTTCTTCTGTTCATTTGTTGCTTTGCCGAAAAAAACTGTTCTTGTCGTATCAGAACAATAATTATTTAGCTTCACACCAAAATCCAAGAGAACTATTTGGTTATTAGTTAGTTTGTTATTGGTTGGAACATGGTGGGGGACAGAAGAATTTTTCCCAAAGGCAACGATAGGGGAAAAAGATATATTAGCTCCCTGTTTTTTGATGAAAAATTCTATTTCAAAGGCAATTTCTTTTTCACTTACTCCTTTTTTTATTTTCTTTAAAATATATTCAAAAGTTTCATCTCCCAATCTACATGCTTTTCCAATTAAGTCAATTTCGTCATTTTCCTTAATAGCTCTTAAAGAATTAATAATATCGCTATAATGATACGTATTATTATAGTGTTTAAACAAAGTTTTATTCTCATAAAGAGAAAGGTTTTTTTCCTCTATGCCAAGTTTTTTTATTCTATGTTTTCCCAAAAAATTTCTTATCGCCTTTCCAAAAGAAAGTTTTGAAGAGATCCCAATAAGTTCGAAATCTTTGATTTTTCTTTTGACCGCCTCGCTGTACCGTCCATCGGTTAAAACGTATCCCGCAACCCCAGGGGTTCGGTGCGTCAACCCCTGGGGTTGAGCAAGGGGTTGAGCAACGATTAAGAGGAAAACTTCCCGTTCATCCTTGGAAAATCCGAAATCCTCTTTTGTTAAATAGATAATATTGGAAATGGAGGAAATGAGTAGCCCGTCAAGATTCTTGTTCAGCATTAAGCTTTTTAAATTTAAAAGACGATTATTCATAAATTTAACATTTTCCATTTTTCATTTATCATTGATTTCTTCATTTAGGCAATTATTAATGATGTAAATAAATGGCAAATGATTCCTGATAAATGATAAATACTTACTTAATAATTGGGGTTAATTTTTTGCCGCTTCCGGTTGAGGGAGTAATTGCTTGGTTGGGGCTTAATGCTTCTTGGGCAACGGTAATATTGGGATTTTTGGGAATATCAGGGAAAATATACATGCTATTTTCTACGATTATGATATTTTGATTTGCTTTAACTTTGGAAAATCCCAAACGCGCAAGCCCCGCTTCTTTGGTATAAGAAAGAATTTTGGTTGTCGTTTCTACATCAACGCTTATTACTTTATTGTTGTCAGTCGCAACAGAGAAATTGAAATTTTTGCTGTCGATAGAGATGACTACCCCATGGATAATAGTTGGAAGAGAAATTACATTTACAAAACGTCCTAAAAGTCTTCTGGATTCTTTATTATATAATCCTAAGACTTCCAAAGTATCGCCTTTTGAAATATCGGAAATTCCGAAAGATCCTTTAACAGTTGGAGAAGAAAACTTGGTTAATTCATCTACATCAACAAATCTAATTCTTCCAGCAAGATCGGAAAGGGTAACTTGGGTATTGGACACATCGCTAACTTGACCGACAATTCCGCGTTTTTCAACCAATTTTAACTGCGCCACTTTGGAGGCGATATTATTGATTAAACTTTCTTTTATCTGGTCCGCTGCATTTGGGGTAGGGGTTGAGGTAGCGGTATGCGCCGTACCAACTAATAACAAATAACTAATAACAGATAACAAAAATAATAACCCTTTTTTTATCATATCTAGAATTCCTCCAGTGAATAAGTTACTGTTCTGGTAATTTTTGTTTCCTCACCGTTTGCCGCAATAGCGGTTATTTCTATAACATTAGAGCCGTTGCCTAGATTAACCGTTGTTGAAAAATCTCCGTTAAGAGATGGAGAAACGACCTGTTCAAAGTTGTCTGATATTATTACGATTGTTGCATCCGGCATAGATTTTCCTGAAATATTTAGCGTTTTGTTATTCACAACGCTTTCATCGTTTGGAGTGATTAGGCTTAAGAAAATGGAGGGCTTTGGCGTAGGAGTAGGTATAGTTATCGCTATTGGTTTTATTTTGGATGAAGGTATGGTTCGTGTTGTTTGGTAGATGTAAAAAACTATTCCCGCAACTAGTAATCCGCCTAATATGGCAATAAAAGATAAGACAAGTTTTTCTGTTTTCATCTGGGTGCGGGGTTGATAATACGATAAAAATATCCCCTTGTCAAGGAAAGGCAAGCTGTGCTAGGATTGGGAAGTGGATATTGCAACAGTTGGTAAAAATTCAATAAAAATTCGGGGGAAACACGTTAATTTTATTATAGACCCGCCCATAGATGGCTCGAAAATAAGCGCGGATGCAATAATTTATCTGTCTAAAGATTTACCGGTTGACGCTTCCAGAGTAGAGGAATATCGGGTGATAATTAGAGGTCCTGGGGAATATCAGGTAAGCGGAACAATGATCACAGGAGTAAAAGCGGATAAAGAATATATTTATAGAATAGCTGTTGACGGGGTACAAATTTTAGCTGCCAAAGCCAGCGACATCTCTAAATTTAAAGGAGATTTGGATTCATCCGAAGTTCTAGTCTTGAATGCGGATTCTGAAATTGAAGCATCGGTTATAACAAATATGGAACCTAGAGTTGTAATGCTGTATGGAGATAAAAAAGAAGATGCTGCAAAAATTCTAGGCAAAAGTGAAATAAAGAAAACGGAAAAAGCAACCGTTTCCAAAGAACAATTACCGGAAATAATGGAAGTGATAGTTTTAGAGGCTTAATATGGCTAGCATTAAAGTTCCTCCGCATAATGATGAAGCAGAACAAAGCGTTTTGGGAGCTATACTTTTGGATAAAGACGCGGTAAGCGTAGTCTCTCAAATTATCGCTCCCTCGGATTTTTATAATCAGATAAATGGAGTAATTTTCGATTCCATGCTGTCTTTGTATGAACAAGGAAAACCAATTGACATTCTGACTTTGAAAACTCATCTTAAAAAGCAAGATAAGGAAATGAAGGTTGAATCTTCCTATCTTACGGAATTAGTCAATGCTGTTCCAACAGCAGCCAATGTAGAACATTACGCAACTATTATTAAAGAAGCATCTACGAAAAGGTCGCTCATCCAAACAGGTTCACGAATGGTAGAAATGGCTTTTATGGAGGACAAAGAGGTTGGCGACCTTTTGAACAAAGCAGAATCTTCAATTTTTTCTATTTCCCAAAAAAGCCAACTTCAAACTTTTATTCCCCTTAAGGAAGCTCTGGCAGAAAGTTTTGACAGGATAGATGAGCTGCATAAAAAAGGAGTAGGATTTAGAGGGCTTCGGACAGGTTTTGTTGATTTGGACAATATGCTATCCGGAATGCAGCCGTCAAACTTGATAATTCTTGCGGCAAGGCCAGGACAGGGAAAAACCGCAATGGCTGTAAACATCGCCCAAAATATTGCGGTAGTTGATAAAAAGCCGGTTGGAATATTTTCTTTGGAAATGAGCAAAGAAGAGTTGGTGGATAGATTATTAGTTGGACAGGCGGATGTGGACGCCTGGAGAATAAAAACAGGCAAGCTTTCGGAAACAGATTTTACGAAACTTTCGCGTGCGATGGGAGAATTGGCCGATGCGCCGATTTTCATCGATGATACTCCGGGAATTTCCATGTCTGAAATGAGAACCAAAGCCAGAAGGCTGCAGCTTGAGCATAACATATCCTTATTTATAGTTGATTATTTGCAGTTGGCTGATCCGGGAAGAAGATATGACAACAGAGTGCAGGAGGTCTCAATAGTTTCCCAATCTCTAAAAAATTTGGCAAGAGAACTTAAGGTTCCTGTTCTGGCAGTTTCACAGCTTTCCCGGGCAGTTGAGCATCGGGGAGAGAAGAAGCCCCAGCTGGCGGATTTAAGAGAATCAGGTGCTATTGAGCAGGATGCGGATGTGGTGATGTTTCTGTACAGGCCGGAAGATGAATATGCTCCGACAATGCAAACCAAACTTTTGGTGGCAAAGCATCGAAACGGGCCTTTGGGGGAAATAGATTTACTTTTCCGCGGAGACAGAGTAAAATTTTATAATGTAGAGACGAAAAGAGGTGAGTAAAGAATGGATGATCAAAATAATCAAGGAGGAATGGGTCAGGGAATGCCGGGCATGCCGGGAATGGTGCCACCGCCTCCACCACCTCCTCCGATGGGAGGATTGAGAGGAGAAGACCCGCATGAGAAAATTATGGCATCCCTAGCAAGAATTGAAGAAAAATTAGCGGCAATTTCTGTGAAACTCGGCGTCTAAAACAGACTTTTTAGACTTTGTATAGCTTTACACCCTATAGCTTTACACCCCAAGGGTGTAGCCTCAAACTTTATCGTAAAAGTTTGAGGAGAGATTTTAAGGCGATAGGTAATTTGGTTATTCCGGCGGCTTCGTTAAAATGTCCTTTTTGTTGCTCGATAATTATTTTTGATCCGAGTTCATCACGGAAGTCATCTTGATTATCTAGCGGTACATAAGGATCGTTATCGGAAAAAATCGCTATGCTTTTATTAATATGCGATTTGACGTTGTTGAAATTAAGAGGGGATTTAAGCCAGTGCTTAACGGTTTCATCAACGCCCGGTTCATCTTCTAATCCGGTCAATCTTTTGAAAAAACCTGCGACAAAAACAGCACCTCCAATTTTTATTTCTTTAGCTAATGATTCAAGATAACGGGCGATCGTTTGACATCCCATACTATGGCCGACAAAATAAGTTTGCTTATCAGCCTTACCAACTGTTTTTGCGAGTTTGGGCACCCAATTATAAATTCGAGGATTGCCTGGATCGGGAAGTTGCGGTACATAAACTTGGAAGCCTTTGTTTTGTAATTCTTTTTTAAGCCACGGAAACCAATTAGCCTTAGGAGTTCCGTCCCAACCATAAACAATAAAAACTCGTTTTTTCATTTATCGTCCTCTTTTCTAATCCTGATTCGGTGCGGATTTCTGCTTCCCAACTGCTGAGCGTTCTTACCTGTAATTACTTTTTTGCCGGTTTTGCTCTCAATATCTTTTCTGGCATTACCCGCCACGCTTCCGCCTTCGCGCGCTACAGTTTTATTTTCATTCATATTTTTCGGCTCTCTCTTTTGCGATATTTCCGTAGTGGCGGTTTCGGCCAGCATGTTCAAACCCAACTCCAAATTACTCCTACTCTCTCTCAAACTATTTTTTTTCAACCCCTTGAAGTTTTTGTATTCCTTGGTTGTCAGTCCTGCCCACGCTTTTGATATTTCGTCAGTCAAAATGGCAAATTCCAATCCTTCTCTTGCTCCTCGCTTTTCCCATTCGTCAGTAAGAGCTTTTCTGATTTCAATGCTTTTCAGCCGCTGATTTATCCATTCCCTGCTGTAACCTTTCTGCAGATAGGTTTTAAGAGCGCGACTGATGGCCAATTCCGGATCGGCGGTTTCTTCCAGCCGTTCATACCCCACGCGGGCAAGCCAAAGCTTAAATGGTTCGGCGTTGGGTGATGGAACAGATTGGATAAGTCGGAGCATAGTTTCCGTGTCTGCAGTATCCGTCAGATGATGTTTGCCATCCGCAGCCCGCATTTTCAGCTGTACGATTTTCTCGTACACCTGACTGCCTTCATTTTTCAGTTTAATTTTCAAGTCTGACCAATACCTGCGGGGAATAGTGCTACCGGTTAAAATTTCAATAACATCAATTACGGAAAAATACCAGAGTTCTTTTTCCTCGTCCCAATGCCGGCGAATTTGTTTGCCTTCAAAAATTGCAATCGCTTTATTTTTTGATTGCTTGTTCATTATTTTAAAATTATTTTTCAAACGCGACGATTTTAAGCTTGGTCAATTCGCGAAAACCATATTCTCCATGTTCGCGTCCCATTCCTGAATTTTTATATCCGCCAAAAGGATTACAGGGCAGCCAATGGTTTCCTTGGTTAATATCAATTGCTCCTGCGTCAATTTTAGATATCAACTTGAGAGCGCGATTTTTGTCTTTGCAATAAATCTGCGCACCCAAGCCATAGCTGGTATCGTTGGCAAATTCTATTGCCTCCTGCTCTGTTTTAAAAGGTACAATTACCAGGATGGGACCAAAGGTTTCTTCCGTCCAAACCCTCATATTTTTCTTAACATTAGTTAAGATAGTTGGCAGATAATAAGCGCCTTTCGAATCTCTTGGTCTTCTTCCGCCGGTAATAATTTTAGCCCCTTTTCTAATCGCATCCTCAACTTGCGATTCAAGCAGATCTAATTGTCTTTTTGCCGCTAGGCTTCCGATATTTGTATTTTTATTTTGCGGATCGCCGACTATTTTTGTCTCAATTAATGCTTTGAGCTCTTTCACGACTTTATCAAAAATCGATTCGTGCACAATTAATCTTTTTACAGCGTCGCAAACCTGACCGCAATTCAAAAACCTCTTAATATAAATTTTACTAATAATCTCTTCTACGTCTACGTCGGCAAAAACAATTGCGGGATTTGAACCTCCCATTTCCAATACGGCTTTAATAAATTTTCGGCCAGCAATTTCATAAAGTCTTTTCCCCACCTTCGTACTACCCGTAAACCAGATAAGATTGACATCTTGGTTTACTAATTGTTCTCCAACTTTGCCATCGCCATAAACTTCAGCAAATACGCCTTTTGGAAGTTGGCTTTTATTCATAATCTCTTCTATGAACTTTCCCGTCAGGGGACATTCTTCTGAATGTTTGAATACTACGGTATTTCCGGCAATTAAATTTGGAATTACGGCCCAAAGGAAGATATCGAAAGGGAAATTCCATGGTGTTATGACTGCGGCAACACCAATTGGCTCATAAACAATTTTATGAATGGATTTCTTATCTTCAAAGGTTATGTCATCAGCTAGATATTTTTCGCCATTTTCCAAAAACCATTTAAAATAACCTTCGTCCCAAGCAATATCATCCAGACTTTCCGTTATTGGCTTACCTATTTCTTGGGTGATGAGAAGAGCAATCTCTTCTTTTTTGCTCATGAATTCGTTCAGAAGCGGTCTGATTAGCTCAATTCTTTTTGCAACTCCAAGTTCTTTCCAGAAAGTTTTTGCTTCTTGAGCCATTGCCACTTTTTGCTTTATCTCAGAAAGAGGAGAAATCGGAACAGAGCCAACAGGTTCATAATTTCGAGCAGGATTAGTAGAAATCAGTTTTGTCATTATTATTTGTTGATAGGGAATATCGAAAAGTATATAATATGTTGAGGTTTTGGGCAAGTGGCGGAATGGTATACGCGGTAGTCTCAAAAACTACTGGTCGCAAGGCCATGAGGGTTCGACTCCCTCTTTGCCCACAATATAATATGGCAGAAAAAAACACAAAAGGGGTCAGGCTCCCTAATTATATCGTCCCGAAGCGATATTCGATAACTCTTTTTCCCAATCTTAATGAATTTACTTTTAAAGGGGAAGAGGAGATTTTATTGGATATTGCAAAACCTGCAAAAGAAATTACTCTTCACTCGGCAGAATTAGAGATTGAGTCCTGCGAGATCCTTGCGGGGACAAAAAAGATAAAAGCTCAAAATATTTCTTATGATGAAAAATCCGAAACCGCAGCTATTTCATTTGGCAGAACTATTTCAAAAGGCCAAAGAAAATTGAGACTTACTTTTACAGGAATTTTGAATGATAAGATGCGTGGATTTTATAGAAGCAAATACGAGATTGAGGGGAAAAATCATCATATGGCTGTTACGCAGTTTGAATCAACAGACGCAAGACGGGCTTTTCCTTCATTCGATGAGCCGGCAAAAAAAGCAATTTTTGACGTTCAGCTAATTATTCCGCAAGATCATACTGCGATTTCAAATACCATTGAAACAGAAATTGCAGAGCATTCGCCCGGCTATAAAATTGTCACATTTGAACCAACTCCGAAAATGTCAACCTATCTTTTGGCTTTTATCGTTGGGAAGTTTGAACACATAGAGGTCAAAACTAAGTCAAATGCAAAAGTTAGGGTTTTTACAACTCCCGGTAAAAAACATCAGGCAAAATTTGCTTTAGAAACAGCAGTGAAAGTTCTGGAATTTTACGAAAAATATTTTGGCATTCCATATCCTTTGCCTGTTTTAGATCTAATTGCGATTCCGGATTTCGCAGCCGGGGCAATGGAAAATTGGGGAGCAGTCACATATCGCGAAACAGCATTATTAGTTGATGAAGAACTTTCTTCAACAGCGAACAAACAGCACGTTGCGCTTGTCATCGCGCATGAATTGGCACATATGTGGTTTGGTAATTTGGTGACGATGGAATGGTGGACGCATTTGTGGCTTAATGAAGGATTCGCGTCATACATAGAATATTTGGCAGTTGATCATTTATTTCCCGCCTGGCATGTCTGGACACAATTTGTTTTTATGGATCATGCAAGAGCCCTAGAGCTGGATGGGTTGAAAAATACACATCAGATTGAAATCGAGGTATATCATTCATTGGAAATAAGTGAAATTTTCGATGCAGTCAGTTATTCAAAAGGAGCATCAATCATAAGAATGCTGGCCGTTTATTTGGGAGAAAAAATTTTCCAAAAAGGTCTTCAGGCGTATCTAAAAAAACATCAATACGCCAATGCAAAAACTATAGATTTATGGACATCTTTGGAAAAAGTATCCGGAAAAAAAGTGCAAAAAATTATGGAAAACTGGACAGGCAAACCTGGGTATCCATTGGTAAGCATTTCGGATAAAGGCAGAAAATTAAAACTTACTCAAGCAAGATTTTTTTCTAGCCCCATTTCCGCAAAGGAATCAACAGACAAAACAGTTTGGTCAATTCCCTTAGATTCTCTTCTATTTTCCAAAAAATCTCTTTTTATACCAAAACCAAAAGGATGGGTAAAGCTTAATAGGGGAGAAACCAGCTTTATCCGCGTTCAGTACCCATCCTCTTTCTTGAAATTGCTGGGAAAACCAATAAGTAAAAAAGTTCTGTCTCCGGAGGACCGCTATGGATTAATTAGAGATGCATTTATGCTGGCTCAATCAGGACACAGTTCTACTATTGATGCTTTGCGCCTAACGCAATCTTTTGAAATTGAAGATAATTATATTGTATGGGTAGAAATTGCCTCTAATTTGCGTTCGATTGATAATCTGATTTTTAAAGAAAATTTTTATGAGCAATATAGATCTTTTTGCCGAAAAAGTTTTAAACCAATTGCCGAAAAAGTTGGATGGAACAAAAAAGAAGGGGAGTCGCATTTTCAAACACTTTTAAGAAGTATGGTTTTGTATGGGTTAGGAACAAATGGGGAAGAATGCATTATTCAAAAAGCTAAAGAGCTTTTCAAGAAAGTTTTAGATGGTAATTCAAAATTGGATTCTGATTTGCGAAGCGTTGTTTATAATTTGGTTGCGGAAAATGGGGGAGAAAAAGAGTATTTAGAACTTAAAAATCTTTATGCAGCAACTCCTTTTCAGGAAGAGAAAGACCGTATCTTTAGGGCACTTTGTTCGTTTAGAGCCAAAAATTTACTGGAAAAGTCACTGGAAATGGCATTTTCAGAAAAAATGAGAGCTACCGATCGAGTTAAGGCAGTGAGTTTTGTTTGGGCAAATCCTCTGGGGCGAGATTTGGCTTGGGATTATGTTAAAAAAAATTGGAAATCAATTCAGAAGACCTTTGCCGGAGGACATCTATATTCAAGATTTATTCAGCCGGCTGTTAATTTCGTAGACAGCAAAAAGGCAAAAGATATAGAAGATTTTTTCAAAAAAAATCCGCCAAAAGGGCTTGAGAGAACAATAGCTCAAGTTACAGAACAAATTCGAGCAAATGATCTTTGGCTAAAACGGGACAGAACCAAAATCTCCGTGTTCCTCCGCCAGACAACGAATTAGATTGATAATTGCAGCGGATTCGTTTTATGGGTATAATTGAAAAACCTTTAACAATTTTATTTTATGATTCCAGTAACATCACTTAGAAGCGGTATTACTTTCAGAGAGGACGGGGATATTTTCGTAATCGTTTCCTACAGCCATCTTCATCTTAGGAAGACAAGCGCGGTTGTAAAAGTAAAAGCAAGAAATATCAGAAATGGTTCTTTAGTTGAGAAAAGTTTCGGCAGCAATGCAAAAGTAAACGACGTGCATGTTGAAAAAAAAGATTTGCAATTTCTCTATAAAGATGCAGACAGCGCGTATTTTATGAATCCTACCACTTTTGACCAAATCACTATCCCTCTTTCGGTAATCTTAGATTATCAATATCTAAAAGAAGGAGCAAGTTTTACAATCAGTTTCTTAGGGGAAGATCCGATAGCTGTAGCTTTTCCTCCCAAAATGGATTTTAAGGTTACGGAAACTGGTCCGTCAGTCAGAGGAAATTCCGCAACGAATGTTTTTAAAGACGCGACTTTGGAAAACGGGCTCAAAACAAAAGTCCCTTTATTTGTCGATATTGGCGATACAATTCGTGTGGATACCAGGACAGGGGAGTATAGCGAAAAAGCCTAGCGAGAAATTCGAATCTATGACTAACGATATCTTCAAAGTTCTAAGGCTTAGACCCTTCCTCTTCATGATGGTTTCCGAATTCTTCTCCCAATTTGCTTTCAATATGCAGAATTTCGTGCTGATATTTATTGTCTATGGAATTACCCATTCCAACACTGCGGTTTCCGGAATAGTTCTGTCCTTTACCATACCTGCGGTCTTCTTAAGTTTGGTAAGCGGAGTATATGTGGATAGATGGGACAAGAAAAAAGTGCTGTTTTTTACCAACCTTATTCGGGGATCACTGCTTTTATTTTTCTTAATTCCAAATTTACACGTCGGGTTTATCTATACTCTGACATTTTTCATCGCTGTGGCAACGCAGTTTTTTATCCCGGCAGAATCGGCTTTTATTCCAAGGCTTGTGCCGCAAAAACTTATTTTGTCGGCTAATTCAATCTTTTCTTTGGGCATCTACAGCACTATCTTGATGGGATATGTAGTCTCTGGGCCATCGCTTCTTCTTTTGGGGAAAACTGCTACAATAATTTTTCTTTCGGCATTATTTTTATTGGCATCTCTGGTAACGCTTTTTATAAAACCCGTACGGAGGGGTAATGCAGTGGTATTACAGCCGAAAAATAATAATACTTTAGATTTAAAAGTTGAAATACAGGAGATATTTACTTTTCTTCAGAAAGCCAAAAAAGTAATGCGGGGGTTAATCGCCATAACGCTGGCACAGGCGATAATTTTCACCTTTTCAGTATTGGCTCCTGGATATATGACCAGCATTTTGAACGTCCAGATTGAAAGCCTTTCCTGGATTTTACTTGCTCCTGCGGGTTTGGGAATGGGATTTGGCGCGCTTTTGCTGGGCAGTATTGGCAAAAGATATGAACATAAGTGGCTCATCAAAGTTGGTTTTATAATTTCAGGCGTTATCTTTATTCTTTTTCCTTTCGCCAGCAAAGTCACATCCAGGGCATTTATCCAAACCCTAAATGACTTTTTACCCAACTTTTTGGATGTAACCATCTTGCACATTGTGATTGTTCTGGCTTTTATTGTCGGTTTTGCCAATTCTTTGATTTTCGTTACTTCAAATACCGCGATCCAAGTTTCGGCAGGGGAGGATATTAGAGGCAGAATCTACGGACTTTTGAACGCTTTGGTCGGAGCAGTTTCATTTCTTCCTGTGGTTTTGGCAGGAGCACTTGCTGATCTTTTGGGAGTCGGGACCGTAATTACAGGGATAGGAATTTTGATGCTGATAGTGGCTGTGCTATTTTCCGTTTTCGATTGAAATTATGTATTTCTTATCTTTAATTCTGGTTTTTTGCACTTTTATCTTTCTTTTTTGCCTTTATTATTTGGTAAAGGATGACTTCGTTCTTTTACGAAAAGACATTTCCATTGAAAGGGTTTTTAATCTGGCTATTTTAGTTTCTTTGGGAACATTGTTTTTCGCCAGATTTGGCTATGCGGTTTTAAATCCAAGCGCTAATTTTCTCAATCCATTGGTATTTTTTCTCTTCCCGTATTTTCCAGGCCTTTCTTTGGTTTCATCAGTTGTCGGAGGATCGATGATCTTTTTCCTAATTTCGGATTTTAAGAAAATGCCCACAGGCCACTTGTTTGACTTATTTTCCGTATCTTTTTTAAGCGCTTTTCCTATCGGTCTATTTGGCTATTTTTTGCTTTCCCGCGTCCATTTATTGAATATAAAACCTATTGCCATATTTCTCATTTCGGTTTTGATGTTTATACTTTTCCTCAAAGTTCTTTTGCCCAAGAAACACAAAAACAAATTTCAGGACGGATCATTAGGCTTTATGTTTTTGGCGCTATTTTCTTTGGTGCTTTTTGCAGAAAGTATTACCGGAGTATTCAAAGCAGTAAACGTATTGAAACTAGAAGAGCTTATTGTTTTGGGGGCAACTTTTATAATTTCCCTTGTCCTTCTTATAAAACAAGAAAATATTTTACAAAAACTAAAAAAACATCAGTAAATTATTTAACTCCTGCAGGCTCGGGGTCTATCGTTTGTCCTATCGTTTCAATTCTTTTTATAAGAAGATTTTTATCTGGAATCATATCCCGAAGGATTCCCAACAGAGCTTTTCCCTCATCGCTTCCTGAAGTAAGTGCTGTCAGTAAAAAATCAACTGCTCTGGTTTTTTCCGCGCATAGCCCCTTTTCTTGTTCTTGTGCAAAAGCAATAAAATTTATTGTTGGTTCTGATAAATTGGCAGGATCAAGTTTAACGGTACTATCAGACTTGATGACGCCAATCTTCGATTGAAGACGTTTTCCTACTTCGTCCGGATCTACACCAAGTCTTTCAAAGATAGTTTTGGTCGTCGGTTCCTTGGGTAAGGCAAGCACTATATGTCTTATTCCTAACACTGAAGAATTTAAATCTTTTGCAACACCTTCTGCTATAGAAAATAAGCTAATTGCGCTTACTGCAAAGATTTTCGGATCCAATCTGCTTTCTGCGATTCCTATTCCGCTTCGTTCGCTATCCATATTAATTTAAATTGTAGTGAATTATAGACTATAAGTCAAGAAAATTACTGCTTAAAACTTTGATTCATTTTTTTTGCCAGCTCTCTTATTTCCGGTAGTTTATCTTTAGTAATTAAAGCTTTTTCCAAAATTTCATGTACGTGTCCTTTTCCGTTTGAGATAAGGCTTTCGAAAAGCTGAAACGGGCCGACAAGTTCTAAACCGGCTCTTACAGTTTCCATATGTGCTTCCAAGATCACGATCGCAGTTTCAGAATCTGTTTCATGGACGTTTCTTTTCCCATTATCACTATTGCGGATAGCAGATTCTAATTCTTCTTCTAATTCCCTAGCTTTAACGCCAAACTGTTCTTGCAACAACCGTTGAAATGTTTTTTTGGACAAAAGACCCAAAAGTATGACTTCCTGATTTACTTGCCTTAATCCTAATATTTCTGCCTTTTTGCGGCCAGCGTCAACTATTTGTTTTGCTTCTTCGGATGGTTTGAATAACATCCTTTGAGATTTATTTTCTACCATAGTAAGAGGGGATTATAGAGGTTTTGTGCTATGATATCAAGATATGGTTCTGCAAAGCAGAATTGAGGCGAAAATTA